>DATMFU010000443.1:0-14672 GCA_035556015.1 Niallia sp.
TCTTATTTCTTTAAGTAAACGTGGCTGAATTCTATATCCGCCATTTGCTATAGTGGAGACATATTGAGCTAATTGCATATTTGTGTATGTATCATACTGACCAATTGAAAAGAACATTAAATTACCTGGTATTTGCGTATCTTGTCCCTTAAATCCTGCCATTTCATTTGGTAAATCTATTCCTGTTCTTACCCCTAAACCTAATTCATTAAATGAATTCCTCATCTTGTTCCAAGCAGCAGGATCAACATTTAACGTTTGCCCTGGTGTAGTATATGTTTCCTTCCCAATAGCTAGTGCAACCTTAGCCATATAAACGTTAGATGATCTTTTTAATGCTGTTAAATCACTCATCCATCCCCAAAGAGAACTAGAGTAAGATTTAAACTCAGGGCTATCTTTTATCTTAATAACTTCATCTCGAAGTTGGCTACCAGGAGAGATAACCCCTTCTTTATATCCCGTTAATACAGTTGCACCTTTCACTGCTGATCCAACATTATAAGAAGTAGTTATATTCCCTAGAGCAAAGTCTTGTACTTCTTGTTTCCCAGTGTCACTATTTGTATTAATCTGTTTACCTGCCATTGTTAATACTTCACCTGTATGCGGATCCATTAATACGACAAATGCGCGGTCTAATAAATAGGTTCCACCATAATTACGTTTTGTTGCTTTGAGTTCTTCTTCAATAATTTTTTCTACTTCTTGCTGTAATTCCATGTCAATCGTAAGTACTAAATCATTTCCAGCTAAGCCTTCTGAAATAATTTCAGAATCTATTATTGTGTCTTTTTTATCTTTAATATACTTTATTTTCTGCTTTTGACCTTTTAATATATCTTCATATTGTTTTTCTAAATAGCTTAATCCCACTCTATCATTCATACTATAGCCTTTTGCAATATAGCTATCCTTTTGTTCAGCTGGTATGCCTCTTTGAGAAGTACTTACGGAACCTAGTACTGTTCTTAGTGTAGAACCAAAAGCATAAGTACGATCCCAATCTCGAACGGTATCTACTCCATCAAGCAATTCTAAATTTTCACTTACTCTTGCAATCTCTTCATCTGTAACATTCTCATTTTTCACTATATGTGGAGTATAGTAGTAGCCACTAGTAAATTCCCTATAGATAGCTAATGTTTCTAAATCTAAATCAGTAAGCATATCTAAGTCTTCTTTTGTGATTCTATCTCTTAACAGTTGATTATACTCTTTTTGATATTCCTTATCATTTCCTTTATTCTTATTAAGTAAAGCATCGTTTTCATCTTTGGATATTTTCTTTTTTGCGTCTTTCGGATGAAGAAGAATCCAATAATCCTTTTTATCTAATTCGGTTATTTTTTTCAAATCCTTCTTACTATCCATTTTTATAAGCTTGGCAAGTTCTTCTGCTGTATCTCTCATTTCTTCCGCACTAAACTTCCAATTTGTAAAAGTAATTGCATTTTTCCCTACATTTCTGACAATACTCTTACCTGTCCGATCGTATATTTCGCCTCGCGGAACAGAAGTACTAATAATTACATCTTCCCTTTTTTCTACTTCTTTTTTATATTCATCTCCGTAAACAATTTGGACAAAGCCAAGTCTTAAAATTAAAGCTGAAAATAATAAAAATACGAAAAAAAATAAAATATTGACCCTAAATACTAGTTGTTTTTTCTTTTTCTTCTTTTTTCTTTCTGGCGCCAAACTTCTCCACCATCCCACTCCAAATATTTCCTATTATTCATTTTAAAGTAAATGCAACGCGATTTCTAGCAATATTTCGATTGTTCATATATTTCTATTTATTAAAAGAAGTAAGATATTCAAGAACATAAAAAAACCTCATAAATCAATATCCTTTCTAAATAGTAGACGAGATTAACAAGAAATTACTATTCATTGATGGATAATATTTATGAGGTTAATTCTTTTTATCAGCTCTAAAATTATCATGATTCAAAACGAATCTTTCTAGCAAAGAAGTAAATTACCGAGTGACCACATCCTAATACAAATAGTAATATTGGAATAACTTTGTCTGGGTTAAATACACTAACACCGATAATAAAGGAAAGAACGGAAATAATTCTGCCTAGGTTTAAAAATAATTCCCTTACAGCGATATATTCAATTCTCATTTCTCTAGCTTTCCATCCTTTTCCTATCACGTCGAATGTTAAACTGGCATAAGGAACCATAATTAATGGATAAGCAATTGCAATGATTCCTGCATACATCAACAATCGAATATAAGAAAAATCAAAAACGATTAGAAAAATAGATAGAAATAGCATAATTGCGCCGATTAATATTGATTTATTTCTATTTTTGCTTTTAATTACTCTGGATACAATAAAAAATGCTACTAGAGATATCCCCGAATTAATTAGTCCGAATTTCCCTAAAGCTAATTCACTACCTGTTGCTATATAAACAAAAACCGTAATGATAAAAGCAAAGACTCCCTCTCTTAACCCTTGAAAAAAGTGTGCGTTCGTAATTAACTTCCAATTTGGATTGTGTTTTCTTTCTTCAATAATCCTTTTAAAATAATACTTCCCTTCTGCTTTCCGTCTTTTCAACAGAAAGGATAAGATGACTGCTATAAAAAACATCGCTAATGATATCCCGAACACAATCATGTATCCAGTAGTTTTTGTAAGATGGGATATTATATAACCTGCAATCATTGGACCAACCATCCCAGAAACAGAACCTAATAAGCCAGAAACTCCATTAAAAAAGTCTCGGGTTTCCGGTTCTGTTACTTCAAATGTTAAAACATTAAATCCTAACCAATAAAATCCATTGCCTATCCCATGAACTGCACCTAGTAATAGAAGAAAAGTGGAAGCATTATTTCCTATTAATAATACAGTTAAATAAAAGAGTGTAAGAAAGGCTACACCGATTCGTAAAACGATTACCCGGTCTATTTTTTTTGCCCATCTACCAGCTAAGGTGAATGTGATCAATTGAAATACAATAATGGCAAGATTATATAGCCCTAAATCTCTAAAGTCTCCAGATTGTTTCCATAAAAACACATTAACAAATGTATTAGAAAGGGCCACACTTAATCCATATAATCCTCCCATTATTAATAAGATGGACAAGTCTTTCGTTAGTTCAACATTTCCTATTTTTTTCATGATAGAAACTCCCCTTTGTTCTAGAGTAGTTTCTTACAAAATAAAGTTGCTTATTCACTTTTTATAAAAACAGGATAAAAGAATAAGAAAGTACTTTTTAAAATATAAAAAAGAACCCTGTAAGCTAATGCTCACAGGGTTCTTTTCAAACTAATTATTTTGCTGCTGAATAACGTTTTGCTACTTCTTCCCAGTTAATAACATTGAAGAAAGCATTAATATATTCAGGACGACGATTTTGGTAATTTAGGTAATAAGCATGTTCCCAAACATCTAATCCTAAAATTGGAGTTTTACCTTCCATAAGAGGAGAATCTTGGTTTGGTGTGCTAGTTACTTCTAATTCACCGTTGTTAACAACTAACCAAGCCCAACCTGATCCGAAACGAGTTGTAGCTGCTTTTGAAAATTCTTCTTTGAAGCTTTCGAAGCTACCGAATTTACTATCAATTGCAGAAGCTAAATCGCCTGATGGAGTGCCTCCACCTGTTGGAGAAATAATTTCCCAGAATAGTGAATGGTTAGCATGTCCGCCACCGTTGTTGCGTACTGCAGTACGAGCTGCTTCTGGAACAGCATCTAAATTAGAAACTAGCTCTTCTACTGATTTTGATAATAGGTCTGCATTGCCTTCTAATGCGTTGTTTAAGTTAGTCACATACGTGTTATGGTGTTTCGTATGGTGAATGTTCATTGTTTCTTTGTCAATATGTGGTTCTAATGCGTCGTAAGCGTAAGGTAATTGTGGTAATGAATAAGACATAATTTAATTCCTCCTGTTATATGTATATTATTTTTCCAGTCTATAAATTAGGAAAGCCCTTTGATGACACAAAATCTTTATAGAAAGGATGTTAATTTAACATTATCAAATAAAGCTTTTACTTTCAATCTATTTGCTTACAATTGACATATTTAAATTACCCTAAATAAGTTTCATTTAAACCTGATAATTTATTGTATTAAACTACATCTTCTAGTATTTTTCCTTCCTTACTATACTCCATTCAGTTAGCACATAAATTTTCGGTAATTTGTCATATTCATCACCAAACTTGCTATATAAGCATTTGTAAAGATTCCCCTATTACTTAAGCAACTATTTATTTACATTTATTCCCAACAACGAGATTGACAAACATTTCACAATGTTTTTAAATCAAAGTAAGAAGTCGATTTATTAAGGAGTGCATCGAGATGCCCGGAGTACAACTGTCTTTATATAGCTTGTTGATTCAACATTTTTTTGATATAAATCGGATAATCGAAGTAAAAAGTGGGACACTTTTATTTCAAGAAAGAGAACCAGTTCAAAAAGTATACATATTATTAAGAGGTAAATTATCCATCGGAAGAATTCATGAAAATGGAAAAGAGTTTATAACTAAAATATTAAATGAGGAAGATCTTTTACTAGAGTACCAACTGTTCAAACATTCTCCTAAGTATTACACCTTTGCAAAAACAATTACAGATTGTCAACTACTAACTATCGACAGAAAGGATTTTGAAAATCTAGCATTAAGTGATACTACACTTTTAATTTCACTTAGTAGTCACCTTTCTACAGCTTATATAAAAGCAAACATGAAATGCCAAGATCTTATGATGAATGGAAAAAGAGGCGGACTTTATAGTGTATTGATTCGATTATGTCATTCGTTTGGAGTAAGGTGTGAAGAAGGGATATTAATTGATTTTCCAATCACTCACCAAGAGTTAGCAAATTTGTGTTACGGGACTAGAGAAGTTATTCAGCGAATACTAAAAGATCTAAGAGAAAGAGAGGTTATTTCTTATTGCAATCAAAAGATTATAGTCAAAGATCTTACTTATTTAAAAAGAGCAGTAGATTGTCAACATTGCCCAGCAGATATATGTGGATTAAATTAAAATAAAAGAAGGTAAGTAATTATTAAAATAAACACTTACCTTCTTTTATATCATAGCACGACTATGAAAAAATATATAATCATTATTGCCTGAAGGATACCTTTTGTTATTACACTGCTTAAGAAACCAATAAGAGAACCTACTCCTATTTTCAATGAATCTTTCCAATTAGTTTTATTAACTAAAAGCTCTGCTATTACTGCTCCTAAAAAAGGACCAACCAAAATCCCCATTACTGGAATAATAAATGGGCCTACTAATAAACCAATTGTGCTTCCCCATACTCCCGCTTTTGATCCACCGAACTTCTTCACACCAATCCAATTTGTGATTGTATCTGCTACAAATAATAAAACCACAAACATACCTTGAATAATCCAAAACAAAATACTTAATGAATGAAATGAAAAGAAAACACCGTAAAGAATAAAACCTACGATAATAAAAAGTACACTAGGAATAATCGGATAAATTAATCCTATAAAAGCAATGATAAATGCAGCGCAAATAATAATCCAAAAAATGATATCCATAGTCGCCTCTTTTTAATTAATTTTCAGTAATAACCTATAATTACCACATTTTTTCATTCAAATCAAATGGTCCGACTTGTATATAACCCGTAGCAAAGATACAATAATAATGAAACTTTTGAAGGATGTGTCAGAATGAATATTTTTAAGCAGTTTTATCGAAGCCTCTATTCTCCAAAAGATATAGCAAGCTTCCGCTTCCAAGGGGTTGGAAAAACAATTGTCTATTTGTTGCTTTTAACTATTATAGCTTCTATTCCAAATCTTTTTTACATAAGCAAAGGAATAAATGAAGCAGTACATACGTTAACTGAAACGATGAATGAAGAAGTACCTCCTTTTACAATAGTTGATAGTACTCTTCAATATGATCAACCAGAGCCCACTATCATTGAAAAATCAGATTTAACGATTATTATTGATTCTTCAAGTACTTATGATGAAGATAAAATCAGTTCATCTAGCAATACAGTTGCACTTTTAAAGGATAAGTTTGTTATAGCAACTGTTGGACAAACCCAATCTTTTGAATATGCATCATTTGGAAATTTCACCTTATCCAAAGATGATGTAGTATCATTGCTACAATCAATGGATTCTATGTTAACTGTTATGATCCTTATTTTAGTAGTAATATATTTACTATTTATGTTTGTCTACAAGGTATTCCAAACATTAGTCTTAGCTATATTTGCTCAAGCCTTTAGCAAAATATTCGGTAGAAACTTGGCCTATGCTGCTAGTTGGAAAATTACAGTTTATAGCACAACGTTACCTGTTATTTTCTTTGCTATAATGGATAGCTTACAGACTGTTGTACCATTTGGATCCGCATTAAATTGGTTTATTAGTTTATTGTTAGTATGTTTAGCAATAAAAGAAATTCAAATTGGAAACACAGAAAATAAATAGATAACAAAATAGAGGGAGTAAAAAACCTCTATTTTTTTTTTTGAGAAATAGCATATATAACAATAAACAAGCATATATATTCTTTTAATTAGTACTAAATGTACGGGAGGAATATAGATGAAACGATTTTTTATCACTCTAGCTGTCATTATTACTATTTATGTTATATACATCGATCTAACTAAAGGAACACTAAATACTACCCAAGAACCCTCCCTAGAAGTGCAAGCATCACCCAATAACTCCATTATATCTTTTAAACAAGAAGTAAAGGCTGGCGATACAGTCCTTACAATTGTGGACAATCATTCTCCAGGTGGTTTAACGGTCAGCCTCGAAACAGTTGTTTCAGACTTCAAACTACTAAATAATGGCTTAAATCCAGAAGATATTCAAACGGGAAAAACTTACCTTTTTCCAAAATATTAATAAGAATTTGAGCTTTCAATTATAAGCTTTGAATGTTTACCAGAAAAAATACAATTAGAATATCATCAACTTTCTTGTCAATCTTCATGATTCAGAGTTACAATAGGATAGTATATTTAATAGAAATAAGAAAAGCTAAAATTATTTGGCTTTGCCAATGTTTAAAGGAGCGAATCACCATTGAGTGAAATTATACATCGTACTAAAACCCGTCCAATTAAAGTAGGGAATTTAACAATTGGTGGGAGCAATGAACTTTTTATCCAAAGTATGACAACAACTAAAACACATGATGTCGAGGCAACAGTAGCCCAAATTAAAAGACTTGAAGAAGCTGGTTGCCAAGTTGTTCGAGTAGCATGTCCAGATGAACGTGCTGCAAATGCCATTAGTGAAATAAAAAAACAAATCAATATCCCATTAGTAGTTGATATTCATTTTGACTATCGTTTAGCTTTAAAAGCAATTGAAGGCGGAGCTGACAAAATACGTATTAACCCAGGGAATATTGGAAAAAGAGAAAAAGTAGAAGCAGTTGTAAAAGCAGCAAAAGAAAAAGGAATCCCTATTCGTATAGGTGTAAATGCTGGTTCACTTGAAAAAAGAATTTTAGATAAGTATGGCTATCCAACAGCTGATGGAATGGTAGAAAGTGCTTTACATCATATTAAAATTCTTGAAGACTTAGATTTTCACGATATTATTGTTTCAATGAAAGCATCAGATGTAAATTTAGCAATTGAAGCATATGAAAAAGCTGCTATGGCATTTGATTATCCTTTACACTTAGGAATCACAGAATCAGGTACACTTTTTGCTGGTACTGTTAAAAGTGCTGCAGGATTAGGAGCTATCTTAAGTAAAGGTATTGGAAATACTTTACGTATTTCTTTAAGTGCAGATCCTGTAGAAGAAGTAAAAGTAGCAAGAGAGCTGTTAAAATCATTTGGTTTATCTTCCAATGCAGCAACTTTAATTTCATGTCCAACATGTGGTCGTATTGAAATTGATTTAATCAGTATTGCAAATGAAGTGGAAGATTATATATCCACTATAAAAGCACCAATTAAGGTTGCTGTTCTAGGTTGTGCAGTAAATGGTCCTGGTGAAGCTAGAGAAGCCGATATTGGTATTGCTGGTGCACGTGGAGAAGGTTTATTATTCCGTAAAGGAAAAATCGTTCGTAAAGTACCAGAGGAAACAATGGTAGAAGAACTAAAAAAAGAAATAGATATTATTGCAGCTGAATATTTTGCAAAAAAAGCAGCAGAAGAACAAGAATCAATTGCTACACAATAATATTATAAGAAGGGGCTGACTTAGTGTCAGACCCTTCTTTTTTTAACCCATTTATTTAGAAGAATGGTGCCAAAAATATCCCTATAATAATGGATATTGCCCCTAGAGAAATAGCCCACGTACCAAGGGATAATGCTCCACGACGTCTTGCAACAAATCCTAATACAATTCCCACTATTCCAAGCAACACTGGCATGACAAATAAAGAAAGGATGGAGATAACTAAAGCAGTGACTCCAAATCCTTTTCCCCCCGTAGATTCTCTTTCCCTATCTACATTGTGACGAATAGCAGGTCTTGTTTGGTAAGGCACAGGTGATGCTAACTCTGCTGAAGTTTCCTCTAAATAATCAACAGGAGTTTCACTTTGCTCTCTATTTTCAAGATCGTGATTGTATCCTTCATTGTATTTATTATCTGGCATAAATGATCCCTCTCTTTCTTTAATAGGAGCATTTATTATCATGACCAGAATGAATATAAATATATCTGTTAATGATTTACTGAGTTTCCTCTCTATATGCAGTTATCTATTTAACCTTTACATTCCCAAACAATTTGTTAAGCTAAATAAGAATACATGTTATTTAAAGGAGTTTATGATGAAAAAATTACGTTTTGGAATTGACATTGATGGTACAATTACTAGTCCAGCTACATTTGTTCCATTTTTAAATGAGGGTTTTAATTTAAATCTTACATATGAAGATATAGTCCAATATGAATTTTATCCATTAGTGGATGTTTCAGTAGAAGAATTTGATCAGTGGTTCAAAAAGAATGAAGCTAGAATATATGCATCATCTCCTCTTGCTACAGGAGCTAATTTAGCATTAAATAATTGGGCAAACCAACATGAACTTTATTTTATAAGTGCTAGAGGTTCCGATTTACTTGAAATAACAAAGGAATGGTTTATTAATAATGGCATTCACTTTGATCATCTTGAATTAATTGGGACTCACCATAAAATTGCAGCTGTAAAAAAACATAAAGTAGACATATTCTTTGAAGATAAGCATGATAATGCTGTTATGATTCATGAAGAATGTAATATTCCAGTAATTTTGTTTGATACGCCATATAATAGAGAACCTATCCCTGAGGGAGTCATTCGAGTATCATCTTGGGATGAAGCCTATCAATGGGTTGAAAATTGGGCAAAAATATCATTAAAGTAAAGAGAAAATCTACATAGTTATTATTGTGTAATGTATATGAAAAGGCTAGTTGCAAGACATTCCTTTGCACCTAGCCTTTAATTTATACACTCCGGACATTTTCCATATATTTCGAATTTATGACCAGAAACATCGTACCCTTTTAAGCTTTCTGAAAGTTCTTCCATTGGGCATGTGATAATTTCCTTCGTTTTTCCGCATTCTAAACAAATAAAATGGTGGTGGTGATGATGTTGAGAACAAGTAAAACGAAAGTGCTTTTCTCCATTTAGCTCTGTCATTTCAAAAATGTTTAAATCCTTAAACAAAGATAAATTACGATAAATTGTATCAAAACTTAAACCAGGATAATAATCCTTTAACGCCTCTAAAACATCTCTAGCAGTTAAATATTTATTTTCTGCTGAAAATAACTCTAATATATCTTCTCTTTTATCTGTGTGCTTATATCCTTTTTCCTTCAAAATCTCTAAAGCATTTTGCACATTCATTTCTCCACCCCATTTCTTAGAAAAATAATTCACCATTATTTTTAGTAACCATTACGATTTAATATCAAAATCAGTATACAAAAACGTATAGTAATTGTAAAGTTAGAAAATTTTATAAAAAACTTGGCACTTTTTTCTGTTCAACCTCATATGTTTACAATGGGGAGTGATGACATGAAAATTTTTGAGAACATTATTAATCACAAAATTAATAACATAACTTCTGCTGAATTAATGAAGTACAGCAAACAATTTAAAATTGCTATTACTGATGACGAAGCAGTAAAGCTTGCTAAACATTTAAACGGTAGAAAAGTTAATATTTTTAAGCCTTCTGAAAGAGCTCAATTAATCCGAGAAGTAGCTAAACTAACTAGTCCACAAACAGCTAAGGAACTAAATGACCTATTCAATCTTTTTTCGGAAAATACTTAATACTTAACTTGAAACCACGAGAAAGAATCTCGTGGTTTTGTTATTTTGGTTATCCATTTTTATTGACCAAGAATATCATTTAACAAATTGCTATTGAATGTTCTATCTCTTAACATCTCAATTTCATATTTATAAGGTGCTTTTTTGTCCTTTTTGTCTTCACCTACATATGGAGTTTCTAAAATTTTTGGTATCTCCATTAATTGTGGATGATGAACGATCTTCATTAATGCTTCAAAACCAATATGGCCGTAGCCAATATTTTCATGGCGGTCTTTCGCAGCACCTTTACTATTTTTACTATCATTAATATGCAATACTTTCAATTTATCAATACCAATGATACGATCAAATTCATCTAATACACCGTCAAAATCTTCTACAATATTATATCCTGCATCATGAGTATGACAAGTATCAAAACAGATAGATAATTTTTCATTATGAGTAACTCCATCTATAATACTTGCTAATTCTTCAAATGTCTTTCCACACTCAGATCCTTTACCTGCCATTGTCTCTAATGCTATTTGTAAATCTTCCTTGCCTGTTAATACCTCATTTAATCCTTCAATAATCCGTTTAATCCCAATCTCAGTTCCAGCACCAACATGGGCTCCTGGATGCAATACTATTTGTTTTGCCCCTAGTGCTTCTGTTCTTTCAATTTCTGTACGTAAAAAATTTACGCCTAACTCAAACGTAGCAGGATTCGTTGTATTTGCAATATTAATGATATACGGAGCATGTACAACTATTTCTGTTATACCATTTTCTTGCATATGAAGTCTTCCTGTCTCAATATTTAAGTCCTCTATTTTTTTTCTTCTAGTATTTTGCGGTGCACCTGTATAAATCATAAATGTATTGGCACCATAAGAGACAGCCTCTTCACTAGCTGCAAGTAACATCTTTTTTCCACTCATGGAAACATGCGAACCAATTTTCAGCATCTGAATCTCTCCTTCCCATTTACATCTTCTACTTATTTATTGTTACGGCGATTAACACGTCTTTCTCGCTTTTTAATACTTTCCACTTCTCTTTGCATTTTTTTCTTATAGCCAGGTTTTACTTTTTTCGGTTTTTTCACTAACGATTTTGCTTTTACATCGATATCGTCAACTTGTTTTTTGCGATTTTTTCTACGGTTGCGGTCTTCAATCTCGACCCATTCACCATTTTTCAAATCCATATTTTTGAATTCTATTCCAAGTTTTTCTAATTGATTAAGCTTGTCCTCATCTGACGTCTCATAAATTGTTAATGCAACTCCTGAATAACCTGCTCTTGCAGTTCTACCAACACGATGGACGTAAAAATCCAAATCTGTTGGCAATTCAAAGTTTATTACATGGCTGATACCTTTAATATCGATTCCTCTTGCTGCCAGATCAGTTGCAATAATATATTGAAACTCTAAATCTAGAATTTGCTTCATAACTTTTTTTCTTTCTCTTGGAGTTAATCCACCATGGATTCTCGCAACTTTTAATCCTTTATTTGATAATCCTCTAGCTACTTCATCACACATTTGTTTTGTATTGGTAAATACGATAGCAAGATAAGGATTAAAACTTCGTAATGCTTCATACACTGTAGAAACTTTGTCACGATGTCTTGAAGGAATTAGAATATGATCTATTTTAGCAGCAGTTAACTGTTTTGGTTCAATATGAATATAAGTCGGATTTTCTAAATATTTTTTTAAGAAAGGCTTTAACTTCTCAGGAATAGTTGCTGAAAATACAAACATACTTAGATCTTTCGTCATTTTTGCAGCCACTTGGTCAACATCTTCGATAAAGCCCATATCAAGCATCAAGTCTGCTTCATCCACTATTAAAGTGGATGCTGTGTGAACGAATAAAGCTTGTTCTTTTACAAGATCATTTATTCTTCCTGGAGTACCAACCACAATATGTGGCTGATTTTTCAACTTCTCTATAGATCTTTGCTTATCCGTACCGCCAATAAAAAGTCGCGTATTAATAGTTTCATCTGAATGCTTCACTATTTTCTGAATTTCTTGGTGAATTTGATTTGCAAGTTCTCTTGTTGGAGCTGTAATTACTGCTTGAACAGCATGTTTCTCCGGATTAATTTTTTCAACAATAGGCAAAACATAGGCATGGGTCTTTCCAGTACCTGTTTGTGATTGCCCTATTGCACTCTCTCCTTTTAAAACTAATGGAATCACTTTTTGTTGAATTTCTGTTGGTTGATAAAAACCTAATTCATCTACTGCTTTTATAATAAATGGTTTTAGATTATATTTTTCGAATTGATTATTACTCATTTTAATAACTCCTTAATAGCTAGATAAATGGATTGCTTAGATTTTTGCATTTATCTTTCACTTCTGTCCATCATTTTATTATAATAAATATTTTGTTAAAACGCTATATTTACTATTTGTTATTATTTTTAACAAATAAGTAACTTTTCAACTATCTTCTAACAATTTGTCACTTCTTGCATATTCTATAAAGTAGTAATAGTGAAAGGAGGCGTTTTCTATGATGCCACCAAGACAACGAAATCCATTTCAAGGACCACCTATGGGCGGTAGAATGCAAGGGATGAGAGGACCGTCTGGATTTCCAGGACCACAAATGAGAGGTGGAGCTCCGAGTAGAGGAAGCAATGGAGGTAGTGGAGGTATTTTATCGAAACTTTTTGGTGGAGGAAATAATGCAGGGACAACTGCTGCTACTCAAGGGGCAAGAAGTGCGGCCTCAGGTAGCGGAGGTCTTCTTAAATCATTAACTAATCCCACAGCAATAAATGGTTTTTTAGCAAACTCACAAAAATTTCTAAATACAGCAAGTCAAATTGGTCCAATGATAAACCAATATGGCCCAATGGTGCGAAATATTCCAGCGATGTGGAAGCTGTATCGAGGTTTAAAAGGGAATGGATCTGATGCTGAAGAAACATCTGTGACAGCAGACACAAATGAACCATCAAAGACAAAAACAAGCCAAAGTGATTCCGTACAAATGAAAAAAAAGGAATCAAAAGATAACTCTACCATTGAGATAAATGAAACAATAGATGATTTTGACGTAGAAACACTCGTAAAACCTGTAAAAGGTGCTTCTAAACCTAAACTTTATGTATAAAATAGAATGAATCATTCATTCTATTTTTTTTATGCCCATCCATTCCTTCTTCTCTCCAATCATTTATACTTTGTAAACAAGTCCTATGTTATATATAATAGATAATGTACTGCCTTTTAAAAGAAAATCTACTACCTTTAGATATATGTAATTATTATAGAAACACCATGCAGGAGGAATCGGAGAATGAAAGTTATTAAAATCGCGCCAAGAGGATACTGCTATGGAGTGGTTGATGCTATGGTCATTGCAAGAAATGCTGCCTTAGATAAAACTTTACCACGTCCTATCTACATTCTTGGTATGATTGTGCATAATAAGCATGTTACAGATGCTTTTGAAGAAGAAGGAATCATTACTTTAGATGGGAAAAACAGAAAAGAAATCATTGAAAAGGTTGAATCTGGAACAGTTATTTTCACTGCACACGGTGTATCACCAGAAGTTCGAAAAATTGCAGAGGAAAGAGGATTAGTCACATTAGATGCCACATGTCCTGATGTAACAAAGACCCATGATTTAATTAGAGAGAAAGAAAAAGAAGGATACTATATCATTTATATAGGCAAAAAGGGACATCCTGAGCCAGAAGGTGCAGTAGGTGTTGCTCCTCACGCAGTTTCATTAGTTGAAAAGCTAGAAGACATTGCTAACTTAGAAATCAGCAATGAAAAAATCCTTGTAACTAATCAAACTACTATGAGTCAATGGGATGTAGCTGATTTGATGGAAAGTATAAAAACAAAATTTCCTCATGCTGAATTTCATAAAGAAATTTGTTTAGCGACACAAGTACGACAAGAAGCAGTAGCTAAACAAGCTGGAGAAGCAGATGTACTAATAGTTGTAGGTGATCCAAAAAGTAATAACTCAAATCGTCTTGCTCAGGTTTCAGAGGAAATTGCTCATACAAGGGCATATCGTATTGCAGATATTACAGAACTAAAACTTGACTGGTTAGAAGGTGCATCATCTGTGGCTGTAACAGCTGGAGCATCTACACCAACTCCAATTACAAAAGAAGTAATTAACTTTTTAGAACAGTATGACCCTGACGTTGAAACAACATGGTCATTAGAAAAGAAAGTTCCTTTAAATAAAATACTTCCTAAAGTAAAAGTAAAATAAGTAACTATAAAAGGACAGACCCTTACAATTCCCTCCATTCTCGATGGATGAATGTATTGTAAGATCTGCCCTTTTTTATTCTAAAAGTAAATTAGGT
>DATMFU010000444.1:0-12753 GCA_035556015.1 Niallia sp.
ATTTGATGTTGCTTTATCTCGACGAATATGTTGTTCCCTAGCTTGAAGGGTTAAAACAAAACCTCTTTGCCCATTTTCATCCACTGTTTGACCAACTAATCTTCCAGGTACTTTGCGCATTAATTTGGAAGTAACAGTAAAGTAACCACAATGTGGCCCTCCAAATGCCATAGGAATGCCAAATACTTGTGCATCTCCTACAACTATATCTGCTTTGAAGTTACCAGGAGGCGTTAATGCTCCTAACGCTAATGGATTACTTGAAACTACAAAAAGAGCCTTATGTTCATGAATAATTTCCTCTAATTCTTTTAATGGTTCTACTCTACCAAAAAAATTAGGATATTGAATCATAACTGCTGCAACATCACTATTCATTTGTTCTTTTAATGCTTCCAAATCTGTAATTCCATCTTTATATGGAATTACAATTATTTCTATATTTTGTCCTTTCGCATACGTACGGACTACTTCTTTTGCTTCAGGATGAATGGTACTTGATACGATAACCTTTTTCCGTTTTGTACTACCCGCACTAAGCATTCCTGCTTCTGCTAATGCAGTTGCTCCATCATACATAGAAGAATTGGCCACATCCATACCAGTTAATTCACAAATCATTGTTTGAAACTCAAAAATGGCTTGTAATTCCCCTTGAGAGATTTCAGGTTGATATGGAGTATATGCAGTATAAAACTCGGATCGGGATAAAACATGATCAACAATAACAGGAGAATAATGATCATATACACCAGCACCAAGGAAAGATACATTTGCTTTAGCATCTGCATTTTTTTGTGCAAGTTTTGTTAATTCTTTTAATAATGCAGATTCACTTTTAGCTGGCTTTATTTGATACTCCCCTTTAAATCGGACAGATTTTGGTATATCTGAGAATAGTTCTTCTACTGACTCTACACCAATTTGTGTTAGCATTTCTCTTTTATCTTCTTCTGTCATTGGTAAATATCGATGCTTCATTCTCATTTCCCCCTATTATTAAGCCTTTTTTCTCTTATAGAATGGAGTTGAAATTACTTTTGCCTTTAAAATTTTACCGCGGATCTCCACGTCTAGCTCTTTATCCAATTCAGCATATTTACTTTTAATGAGTGCTAATCCTATATTCTTTTTTAAAGTTGGTGATTGCGTACCTGTAGTCACATCACCTATCCATTCACCATTACAGAACACCTTATAACCATGTCTCGGAATTCCTCTTTCCAGCATTTCAATTCCAACTAACTTTCTTGGTACCCCTTCTTCTCTTTGCTTTTTAAGAGCACTTTTTCCATAAAAATCAGATTCTTTATTTAATTTAACAGCAAAGCCAATTCCTGCCTCCAATGGTGTAATATCTTTCGATAATTCTTGGCCATACAATGCTAGAGTTGCTTCGAAACGGAGAGTATCGCGAGCTCCTAATCCACAAGGAATAACACCTAATTCTTCACCAGCATGAAGAATCGTATTCCATAAATATACTGCATCTTCACTCTTACAATAGATTTCAAATCCATCTTCTCCGGTGTATCCTGTACGAGAAATCAAAACTTCCTTTCCACCCAAATTCACATGGTTCTTAAATTGAAAATAACCTATAGAAGAAAAGTCAATACCATCTTCGATTCTATTTAATGTATCTTCAGCAAGAGGACCTTGCAGAGCCAGTTGAGCAAATTCCTTTGATACATTGACAAGTTCTACATCTCCAACGACTTTACTAATTAACCATTCAAAATCTTTTTCTATATTTGAAGCATTTACAACTAATAAGTAGTGATCCTCTCCTAATTTATAAGTTAATAAATCATCTACAGTACCACCATTTTCATAACACATAGCGGAATATTGTGCTGTTCCTACTTTTATTTGCGATACATCATTTGTAAGCATCTTTTGAAGATAAATAAGACTATCCCTTCCTTTTACCTCAATTTCACCCATATGTGAAACATCAAATAATCCAGCTTTCGTTCGCACTGCTTCATGTTCCAGCTTTATACCTGTAAACTGTACAGGTAAGTCCCATCCTCCAAAATCAATAGTCCTTGCCCCATATTCTTTATAAGTTTCATATAATGGTGTGCGCTTTAATGTGTTCATTCCAACACTCCTATCTTTTTTTCTTATAACTTCATACTCAGATACGGATTTAAGCCTACTTCAAAACATAAAAAAGGACAGAAACCTCCCTTATAAGAAAGGTCTCTGTCCTTGCACCTGAAAGTTTACCGAAAAAACGGCTGTCCCCTTTGGTGGCTTTAATACTAAAGCGCTCTCCAGAGTTGCGTCAAAATAGAGTTCTTTTGCCTGAGAGATTCACAATAATTTGTTTGCTCCTTCGGCGCTACACTAGTAGTCTCTCCCCTAATTCTCATCCGCGATAATATATTTTCTATATTTGGATATACTAAATATCAGCTTTAAAACTTTCACCACATTATTCATAAAACACGATTGTTTACTATCATTTTTTTGCGAAACGTTCATTTTTTTATACTAAAATATAGGTTAATTTCGAAAAATCTAAAAACTTTTACCCCTTTATCCTAACATCATGTTTAAAAGGTCGCAATATATTTTTTATTTTATTTTTTCTAACATAATATTAAAAAAGTTACATAGCCCTATTTAACTAAATTAGAAAGGAAGACAACATATGACTCTTCAAATTAATTTTGATGATTCATGGAGTGATCAGTTACAAAAAAGAATTTCTGATGATGGTCCATGGGCAAACTGGGAACTTTATAAGCTAGCAGTTGAAGTAGAAAAACAAAATATTATTCCAGAATTTGAAGGATTAATAGCTCCAAAACATTTATCAGATTTAACACCTCTTCCTCACCAGCTTGAAGTGGCAAAAACTGTTATTGAAAATATGAATGGGAAAGCTATTCTTGCTGATGAAGTAGGACTTGGAAAGACGATTGAAGCCGGATTAATATTAAAAGAATATATGATTCGTGGATTAGTAAAAAAGGTATTAATTCTAGTTCCTGCATCACTTGTTACTCAATGGGCAATGGAGCTAAATACTAAATTTTATATACCTGCTGTTTCCCAAAGAAAAAGTTATGTTTGGGAGCAATATGATATTGTTGTGTCTTCTATTGATACTGCAAAAAGGCCACCTCATCGAGATATTATCAACAACTTAAATTATGATTTAGTGATTATCGATGAAGCACATAAACTAAAAAATAATAAAACCAAAAATTATGAGTTTGTGCAAAATCTTAAAAAGAAATTTTGTCTTTTATTAACTGCTACTCCTATACAAAACCGAATTAGTGAAATATTTAATCTTGTTTCACTTCTTAAACCAGGTCATTTAGGGAGTGCATCTGCTTTCTATGAAAAATATAAAAAAGATGCAAGATCTATAGATGATGATGAACATTTAAAAGCACTAGTCAATAAGGTGATGATTCGAAATAGAAGAAATGATACAGGAATTGAATGGACTAAACGAATTGTAGAAGCAGTAACCATTGAATTCTCGGAAGAAGAGCGGGCACTATACGATAGCCTATCGAACTTAAAAACTGAATCCTCTCTAAGTAATGACACAGAGAATAATAGAAGTCCTTTCTCCATGATTACCTTACAGAGAGAAGCATGTTCTAGTAGAGAAGCCGTGTACTACACGCTTCAAAATATGATAAAAAAGGTAGAAAATCCTACACCAGCTTTCCAAGAGAAGCTACGATTTCTTATCGAAAAAGTAGAAGCAGTTAAAGAAAATTCCAAAGCTAAAAAGGCGCTAGAGCTCATTAAAAAAATTGATGATAAGGTAATTATTTTCACAGAGTACCGTGCAACTCAGCTTTATCTTCAATGGTATTTAAAGCAACATGGAATAACTTCTGTTCCTTTTCGAGGTGGTTTTAAAAGAGGAAAAAAAGATTGGATGCGAGACTTATTTCAAAATCATGCACAAGTATTAATTGCTACAGAAGCTGGTGGAGAAGGAATAAATCTACAATTCTGCCACCATATCATTAATTTTGACTTACCATGGAATCCTATGCGATTAGAACAAAGAATTGGTCGTATTCACAGACTTGGGCAAGAGGAAGATGTTAGAATATATAATTTTGCTATAAAAGATACAGTAGAAGATCATATATTAAAGTTACTGTATGAAAAAATTCATTTATTCGAGAAAGTAATTGGTGAACTGGATGATATCCTAACAAAATTAGACTTTGGGAATATGGACGATTATATGATTGATATATTCACCCATTCAAAATCAGAAGGTGAAATGAAAATAAAGATGGATAATCTTACAAGCATGATAGAATTTGCTCAAAACCTTAAGGATGGTGATCGTTATGAAGCAACAGGAGATTCATCAATTTCTTGAAAAGTATTTTCGTGCAAATAATTGTGAAATAGTAGAAAACAAACAAGGATACCTTACTGTTCAGCTAACTATTGACATGGATAAAGAGTTAATGAATCGCCCATTTTATTGGCATTACTTAGAAAAAACAGGCGGTATACCTAATCCTGCTCAATTAACGCTTATTACCGATTCGAAACTTGCACCATCTGATCTAAAAGGAGAACAAATCCACTTTGGTTCTCCCCGTTTACATCAATTATTTTCATCTACAAAAAAGTTAGCAGGATACATCCGCTTATATGAAGATATTGGAGGAAAACCTGAGCAGCAAACACCATTAAAGCCATGGCTAGGTTTAAATATTAAGATATCCTATCAATGTGATCGAAAAAGAGATGTGTTTCGATCAATTGGACTCCAACTAATTAATGGACAAATAGTGGACCATTTCCAATCCTTTATTGAAAATAAACCACTTACAGCTAAAATACCAGATTATACCTTTACGTTATCTCCATTAATTATGCCAAAAAGTGGACTGACTCGGGTTGAAAATATGATTCGACATTCCTTAATAAAGGAAGATCACCAATGGGCTGAAGATGCAAAAGAGAGATGGAAAAAAGATTTAGATCTATTAGAACATTTCTATGAGGATGTCGATTCGGAAGAAACAGATACATTAGAAACGGAAAGATTAGCTTTACAAGAACAATATGAACCAAAAATTAATATTTCTATTATAAACGGTGGATTGTTTTATTTATCCTCTGAAGCCGTATAAACGCGAAAAGGACCAACTTATTTCGCTTTGTAAGTTGATCCCTTTTCGTATAATTCCATTTAATCGTAGAGTACATAAAACTTCAATATATCTGACATATTAGAAGAAAGAATGTTATTATTCGCTTGCTCTTTTATTTTCTTTTGAAACGAAAAGCTATAACATATGGTAAAATACCGAACCAACGTAACATAAATGGTTCTTTGTTTTCCTTACGTTGTTCTTTTAATTTTTGTCTCTCTTCTTTTGGTTGATCCATATACTGCACAAATGTCTGTGTTAAGTACTTTACATAATCATTTGTTTTCATTTAATCACCTTTACCATTAATGGTACTATTCTCTCCAAAAAACTAGGCTTTAATCACTATTCAATTGATTTCCACCCATTTTTTCATTTTATTTTGTGTCTTATTGAAATAGCTAGTACCACCAACAGAAGTATTCTCTTTTAATGTCAGCTTATAATCAATTTTATAATCCACTGATGATTGTTGGGTAATAACATAGGATACATCACCGTGTAGATAAGTATAAGTTCCCTTTAAAGATGGTGAAACACCACTTACTAGTTGATTTTCTATATCCTTCAACGTACTCATAAAATAATATTCCTGCTTTAAACTACTAATTGCTTCTTCTTCGATTCCCCGTTTATTTACATATACGCCAAAATATAAAAGTAAAAATTGAATAACTAGTAGATAAATACATAAGGATATTGGGTAAAAAAAGCCTTTCTCATTTAGCAAGCTTACCAATCCTCCAAATTTAAATAGGAATGGACGTCTGACTCCTTTTCCTCACCATATAGATTCACGACTTGAATATGAAAACCATTTTTAAGATTTGAAAAGTCAACATCCATCACATGCTGTAAAGCAATTTCATGCCCAGTAGCATCCACCCTCCTCCTGATGTTTGTACCATATTTTTCATAACTGACTACACTGCCATCTACATATAACAGCAATTTATTATTTTCTACCTTTATAGTATCCACCATCCTTGTTTCTTTCTTTAGTTGAAGCAAAAAAGTTTCCCATTCCATGTTATAAAGCTCCCTTTCTGTTAGCTCTTTATTTAATATAATTTGTAATGGAAACGATAATAAAAATACAATAACTATTGAAATAGTAAGAGATAGTAACATTTCATGTAACATAAAACCTTTTTCTAAGTCACCTTTTTGATAATTGTTCTGAAGGAATATATTCACAAATTTCTTCTTTATTTCGAAAAACATCCTCATAATAAATACATACCCTTCCATTCTCATTCCATCTTACCGAATATCTCTTTCCTTTATTTTCTAAAGTGGAAATATTCTTTTCTCCTTCACCTAATTGAAGATCTATTAGATATTGATAAAAAATCTCTGTAACTTGCTTATTTTCTTCGGATTTTTCGTATTGTTTTTGCAAATGGATATATATAGGTACAAACGTTAGAGATATTAACAACCATACAGATAAAGCTAATAGATGCTCCGCAAGTATAAAACCATTACAATTCCGAAACATAAAATCTTCCTTTACCAATTAGTGTCGTTAATTTATATTTTTGTTTTCCAATTTTGAATTCATATGTTGCAAATTTAGAAAAGTTTCCATTTGGATTGATATTAAATGTAATGGATGACTCTTTTTGAAAAACAATAGATTCATCGTAATTTCTCTCCAAACCAAAGTTAGAATTAATATTTCCACTAATGCTATACTTTCTTAAGTTTGGATAAATTTTCACTTGTAATATTTGTTGATTTGTAATAGCGAAAGTTTGACCATACAAAAGGTCTGCTTGTAGTTGGGTAATAAACTGCGTCTCATTAAGAGATGTTTTCTGCGGGGTTAAGAGGAAAATGGAAATGGAAGCAAGTATCATAAAAATAGAAAGAGAAACTAACATTTCTATTAATGTAAATCCTTTTTCATTATTCATCTTTCGAAAGTTCGACTTGCCCATCCTTAATGATAAAACTCTTTCCATTTGGACAAGTTTTTTGTTTTTCGGTAATATAATCTTCCTTTACTAAATCTTCCATGCTCTTTGGATATTCTTTATGTTCCATATAATAAGATTGAACCTCAGCTTGAACCATTTTTAACATGGCATCACATCCAGTATTATTTATTTTTGAATTATGCTTCGTTATATTAGGAATGGTGATTAATAACAGAATAGATATAACTACTAATACAATCATCATCTCTATTAATGTAAATCCTTTTTCATTTCTCATCATCATAATCTCCTTTATAATCCATTTAATAATTGAAACATCGGTAACAATACAGAAAGATAAATAGAAATAATTAATACACCAATTATCGAAAACATGAAGGGCTGTATCAACTTCAATGTCTTATTTAATTTCTCTTCCATTTGATTTAAACAATGGATACCAAAATAATAAAGTTCTTGATCTAATTTTCCGTTTTCTTGTCCATGTTGAATAATCCGCATGAGTTCCTTTTCTAAAAAATCAAAGGAAGAAAAGGCATTTTCTAAACGAATTCCTTTCTTTAATTGAGAGATAACCTGTACACCTATTTCTGCATAAAGACGTTGTTGCTTATTTTCCTGAAAGAATAATAAGCTTTCATATATGGAGAATCCACTTGATAACAGATAACTTAATTGAAGGGTCAGAATATAGGAATAATACTGGGTCACGTACTTACCGATGATTGGAATATTGGCTAGTATATTCATTTGTTCTAGTAGAGGAAGTTTTCGAAAAGAACGATAATAATAGAAAGATAGGAAACCAATCACTACTATTAAGAGGAATAAAAGAGAAGGAAATAGATACCCAAATATTTGTACAAAATACATAAAAATATTTTTGTCTATATCCATAGTGCTAAAAATAGTATTGAATCTTGGAATTAACATACTTTGCACAAAGAAAAGTAAAATAAGTGTGAAGAAGAGCAGAAAAAGAGGGTAAGCAAAGATTTTTTTCATTTTTTGAATGGTGTCCTGCTTATTCTGAATCATTTTACTCGCATCTTGGAATGCTGTCGCAAATCCTCCATGTTTCTCAGCAAAATAGACAAAGCTTATAACCTGTTGATCAAACTTTAGTCCTAATAAATTATCAAAAAAAGTCTCACCCCCTTTTAAAGAACTATAACAAGCTTTAATATCGTCTAGCCTATAAATAGGCATATAGTAGCTAGAAGATTCCACTGCTTCTGCTACAGAGTATCCTCTCTCTAATAATTCACCAATACACTTTAAAAATTGTGCCTGTTCGTCAATCGTCCAATTTTTAACTTTCCTCATCATAGACCCACCGTTTATATTCACTTTCTTTAATATAACCAAGCGCAATTCCCTTACAAATAGCTGCTCCTAGAGAAATATGTCTTTGATTAAACTGATCCATCCTTTTATGAAGTATGTCTTGAATCATCCTCCCTGTAATCATTTCAAAAACGGTCGCTCTCTTCATTCGATGATCCATCCGATAGCAACTAGGTAAACAATTCTCTCCACAGAACGGACATACTAATTCAACTAGCCTCTGAGCGGTAACTGCAATCAATGTTTGTTCTATCTCTATTTCCTGCACGCCAAATTCTAACAGACGATGAACAGCTCCTTTTGCATCTCTTGTATGCATAGTCGTGAGTACTAAATGTCCTGTTAAGCTTGCTCTAATCGCAATATGTGCTGTTTCGGCATCTCGTATTTCACCTACCATAATGATGTCCGGATCATGCCGAAGTATGGCCTTTAAACCAGTAGTATAAGTAATTCCAGCCTTTTCATTAACTTGTATTTGAAGAACATTTTCTTGTGTTTTTTCGATTGGGTCTTCCAAACTTATAACATTTCGCTGATATAGATGAGCATTTTCATTTAAAAGGGAATATAGGGTAGTGGTTTTTCCAGATCCCGTTGGACCCGTGAGGATGATTAATCCGTGGGCATGTTTTAATAAGGAGATTAATTTTTTCGTAACCTTTGGAAATAAGGAAATAGTAGATATTGGAAGCATATTGTTATCTTGTAAAATGCGGATGACTAAACTTTCATGAGGATGTGAGGGCAATGTGGATAATCGTAAGCCGATATATTGGCCTTTTATTGTGGTAGATATGGCTCCATTTTGAGGCTTTCTTCTTTCACCAATATCCATTGCCGCAGTGAATTTAAAATGAGAGATTAATTTTTCACTATCTTCCTGACTTATGACACGTTTTACTATTAGCTTGTTTGCAATACGATACTGGATAGTAGACTGTTTTTGTCTAGGGATGACATGAATGTCTGTGGCATTTTCTTCAACAGCATCTCGTATTATTTGATTTGCTAACGCTTCAATGGAGTACATTATTTATCATAACACCGCCTTTAGATTTAGTATGAGATTTATTATTCGACAATTTTTGTGAAAATCCTTTTATTTTTTTAAAATTTTTCTCCTACTATTTTAATACTACCTTTTAACTAGACACGAATCGGTATTTCACTTATATTATCATCTTTCTAACGTTGAATATGAACATTTTATGAACAAAACCCATGTGAAAATGTGAACATTTTTTAAACTAATGGTTACTACTGTGTTTATGATTAAATGGCTATATTATAATAAAGAAAACAGTTCCAAGGAGGCAGAATTTATGGAAGATACGCTTAAAGTCACAAATGTCCTATCGGATCCTACACGTTTTCATATATATGAATATATTACTACTCGTCTTCAATCAGTTACCGTACAAGAAATAGCAGATGAATTTTCCATCCATCCAAATGTTGCAAGATTACATTTATCGAAGTTAGAAGATGTGAACATGCTCCTATCAGAAACGCAAAAAACAGGTAAAGGTGGCAGACCTAGTAGGTTATACCGACTGTCCGATGAAGTTATCCAATTTAGTTTTCCATTTCGAGACTATCAATTATTAAGTAACGTTCTCCTTCAATCCCTTGAAAGTCTTGGAGCAGATGGTAGCAAAGCATTATATGAAACCGGAAAACTATTTGGGAAGGAATTAATGGAGAAAGAAATTGTTAGATATACAAATAACAAAGACACGCTTACAAAAGAAGATAAAATGCGATTATTACAGAATGCTAGTTTTATGACAGGACAAATGCCAACATTAGAATGGAATGAGGATCAAACAACTCTTTATTTTGAAATATATAATTGCCCTTTTAAAGAAGTAGCAAAAATGCATAAAGACAAAGTATGTATGATGCACCAATCATTTTTTGTAGGAATGTTTGAGGCTTTATTTAACGATGTAACTTTAGTAGAAAAACAAAATATCATAACTGGATGTAATCAATGTGCGTATCACTCAAAAATAATGTGATACTTCCTTCTGATTTCTAATGCCAGATTATTAACGTAAAAAAGGAGACTTATATTACTAAGCCTCCTTTTTTCTTTAACCTCTTCTTAAAATCCATTAATAAATGGATTATGGTCCATTTCATGTTCAATCGTTGTTTTTCTCCCATGGCCAGACAATACTACTGTTTCCTCTGGTAAAGTTAATAATTTGTCATGAATACTATTAAGCAATGTCCGTTGATTTCCACCAATTAAATCTGTTCGACCAATACTTTCATAAAAAAGGGCATCTCCTACAAAAGCAACTTTTTCTTTTTCAAAATAAAAAGTAACACCACCTGGTGAATGACCTGGAGTTTCTAACACTTGGAAACTAAAATCACCAATAATCATTTTAGGGTTTTCGTCTAAATAATACTCTGCTGGTTTAGCTACTACTGGGCTAGGTAAATGAAAAGCATCACTTCCATTTAATTTAGGATCTGTTAACCATGTTTCTTCTTTACTATGTAAATAAACTGGGATATTATATTTATTCCTTACCGTATCAACAGCACCAATATGATCAAAATGAGCATGGGTAAGTAAAATAGCAATTGGATTTAACTCCAGCATCTTAATCTTTTCTATTAATTTCTCCCCATTAGCACCTGGATCAATAACTAAACAATTTTTATTATCATTCCAAATTAGATAACAATTAGTCTGAATTGGACCAAGTGGGATTTGTTTGTACTCCATCTCTTTACCTCCCTCACATGCTACATATGTTTTAGTACACTATCTATCTTTTCTTCCATTTTTCTTGATTTATCACGTCTATCATCAATCCGGATATTGGTACATACTCTATCTAATCCTGCTTGAAAAGGGACTTCATGCATTGCTTGTATTACTTCAAATAAGACAGGCAATTCGCCTTCGATGATTGTATTCATCGGTGTTAATTGAAACCTAATTAATTCCTTTTCTTCATAGCCTTTTAAAACTTTTTGGATATCTGCTACATATTTACTTACACTTGGAGTTTGTGTTCCTACTGGTATAACTGTTACGTCAACAATAGCCATTATAACGCCTTCCTTTTCTTTTTTATAAGCCTGTATACTTAAACATGTTATCATTTCCTCTTAGCTAACTTCAACTTTGTGAAATAGAAGGGAATAAATTAATAATTTCTCCTGTTTCCGTATCAATTAAATTCTCAAAATAGTAACCATAAAGACAGTACTTGCCGTCACTTGAAATTTGTATAGGCTGATTCTCTATATCTAAATCGGGTAAAAGAATAGTAGTATCACCTGATTCCATATTTATGGAAACAAGATCATAGCCATCTTGATAAGTATCAGCATTCCCTTCTTTTCTCGGTACAAACGTAAGGAGTTGATCTTCATAAATAGTATAATTTGGAATTAACCAATTAGAAAAAGTTGATAACCTAGGAATACTTATGCTCGCCTTCTTTTCTAAGTCTTCTTTATAAAAGCTATAAATAGCCTCATTTGAATTGTCCAAATTACTAGATACGGTAATTATGAACTCATTTTTTTTATCGATAAAATAGATAGAATGAAGATTTATCTCTTTCTCTTCCTCCGTTTCTGTGTTCAATAATTTTAACGGTGCATATAAAGATGGGTCCTCTTGATCCCAATCAAGGTACATAACCTCCCTATCGGAAATCCATTGAGGAAATGGCGTTGACTTAAAAAATTCACTTAAAGCACTTTCTTTTATTTCTAATTTATATACTCTACTTTCCCATTCAGCTGAGAAAGTAGTAATTAATATTTCATTGTCATTATAAGGATTCCATGAAAATTCTGTTTCATGACTCTGAATCGTCTTCGCAACTAATTTTTTTCCTGTTGAATCGATTATATGAATTTCCCCTTCAGAATCAGAAAGGATACTATAAACTAATATATAATTATCATTTATTAATACATTTGCTAATTCGAATTCTGACTTAAATATAGAGGTATGTTTACCTGTATGAAGATTATACGTATATAACTCATAATCACCCTTTAAATTAGCTGCATAACAAATGGTATGATTATTAATCCATCCAAATACTTGAATAAATTCTCCTTCACTAGGACTAATCGGAGGAAGAATCGTTTTTTCTATTTTCTTGTCCTTTGCCTCTTTATCACTTGGTGTATTACTCTGTTTTACATCACAGCTGGACAGAATAAGTGTGAAAAAAGTGAAGAGGAGAATAGTTACTAACATGTTTCCTTTATAGAAACGTCTCATTTTTTCACACTCCTTGTTACTTTTCTTTCAT
>DATMFU010000445.1:0-2624 GCA_035556015.1 Niallia sp.
CCTTGTGTAAAATTAGGGGTAGCTTCTTGCATATAAACACCTGTAGAAAGAGACCCTATAGGAGATTTATCTACTGTTTGAGCTCCTTTTTCTCCTAACCTTTGCTGTAATAGTTCTGGAAAAGCTCTTATTGAAGATTGATCTGCTTTAAAACCAGGAGTCGTACTATTTGCCATGTTATTTGATAGCATTTCTGTCTTTCGTTGCTGTGTAAGCATTCCAGAAGCTGCTGTATAAAATCCTTTAAACATAGTTATTCTCCATTTCCTATACCGTTATCGTTATACCTATTTACTATTATAAGAAATATATCGTCATATTACATTATATTTTGTAGAAAAAAGTCTAAATTTTGATCATACTTCTTCATTTAGTATATCGGCAAGAAATGTATATAATCTACTGGTATATATTGTGAAGATATGTTTGTACAAAAAAACCGATAAATAAGATTATCATCAAATTCATCGGTTTATATGTTTATTTATGATTATAAGGGGTAATAAGGTAATAAGATTTCATTATCCTATGCATAAGCACACTGTTTACCAGGTTGCTTATGCATCCCCCCTATTCTTAACCTAATTTTCTTTTTGGAAGACGATCAATATTATCTAGCATAATTCCTGTACCAATTGCAACACAATCCATTGGATTTTCTGCCACCAAAACAGGAACCTTTAATTCATTTGCTAATAATAAATCAATTCCATGAAGTAACGCCCCACCACCAGTTAAAATCACACCACGATCGATGATATCTGCTGATAACTCAGGAGGAGTTCTCTCAAGAACACTTTTAGCTGCTTGTACAATGACAGTTACTGATTCTCTTAATGCTTGTTCAATTTCATCTGAATGTACTGTAATGGTTCTCGGCAATCCAGAAACCATGTCTCGACCACGAATATCCATTTCTTCTTTTCTTGCCCCTGGGTATACCGTACCAATATTAATTTTAATATTTTCCGCTGTACGTTCACCGATTAGAAGTTTATACTCCCGTTTAATATACTGAAGAATTTCACTATCAAACTTATCTCCGGCCATTTTTATACTAGAAGAAGTAACGATATCTCCCATAGACAATACAGCTACATCTGTTGTACCTCCACCAATATCAACTACCATATTTCCGCTTGGTTGGAATATATCCATTCCTGCACCAATTGCCGCAACTTTTGGTTCTTCTTCTAAGTAAATTTTCTTTCCACCGCTTTTTTCCGCTGCTTCTTTAATTGCCTTTTGTTCTACACTTGTAATATTTGTTGGGCAACAAATAAGGATTCTTGGTTTAGAAAGGAAACCTTTCACATTTAACTTGTTAATGAAGTGTTTTAACATAGCTTCGGTTACATCAAAATCCGCAATAACACCATCTTTTAACGGACGAATGGCAACAATATTCCCTGGAGTACGCCCTACCATTTGACGAGCTTCTTCTCCTACTGCTAAAACTCTGCCTGTATTGCGATCAAGAGCAACTACAGATGGTTCATTTAAAATGATTCCTTTTCCTTTTACATGAATTAATACATTTGCTGTTCCCAAGTCAATACCAATATCTCTAGAAAACATTTCTGTACTCTTCCTCCTTTTAAAAAATTTTAGTTTTTTAAACTGTGTTCATCTTCCACTTAATTATTAGTTATACAGAGACAAAGAGCTCGTCCTTATAATATGACGATTTTTTTGATAAATAAGCTTCACTTAATCATTTCTTCTCCATCGCCCTATATAAAAAATCCACTTTTCATAAAAATTACCGTTCATGGATTTTATGTATGTCAATAGCTAAAACGTATGTATTTCTCTATTTTACTCATACCACTCTAATTTTTTATTTTAACATAATGCAAGAGAAATAAGTAACTTTTTGTCAAAAAAAGACTGATATTTATGTAAATTTAATCCAATTATAGTATTCTTACATATACTTTTTATTATTTATGAATAAATTACTCTTTCCTATATTATCCCTCTTCTAAATAACTATCCTAACTTGTCGCATAATTACCTATACTAACTTCTTAAAATCCACTTTTTTCATTAATAAAAGACCTTGTATCAGCACAAAGTCAACTATACCTAAATGAATGAAAATATGTGTTGTGTTTCTTCCAATCTCCCTAAAAGTTTGTCTAATCAAGTTATGATTACTATCTGTTGATCAAATTTTCTTTTAGGGAAAGATTGGAGATACACGTTAATGGATTTACATTTCATTTTTCAGATTCTCTTTTTGTCGTATTCTTTTTTCTATTGTACAGTTTCCCCTTCTAATTCTTCTTTCTTGTATTTCATTTTTGTTGCTTCCCCACCACGCAGATGTCTTATTGATTTATGGTAATCAAGTATTTCTTTCACTTCATTTGCTAAATCAGGGTTAATTTCAGGAAGTCTTTCTGTTAAATCTTTATGGACTGTACTTTTGGATACGCCAAACTCTTTCGCTATTACACGAACTGTTTTCCTCGTCTCCACGATATACTTTCCAATCTTGATAGTTCTCTCTTTGATGTAATCGTGCACACCACTCGCCCTCCCTAAATTGGATGTGAGAAGTGTGAAATGAGACTCGCTTTTCGCTTCATCGAAATTCTTCATCCCGCACGTTTCCTTTC
>DATMFU010000446.1:0-5827 GCA_035556015.1 Niallia sp.
TGATAAATTTCTAAGGAAAAATAGAGTTTTTCAAGCAAGGGTTCTATATGTACTGCTAGCAATTATTATGGGATCATTAGTAGGAGAATTTTTACTAAATTATCTTATCTGGTCTCAGCAATTACCGCTTATCATGAATTAATATTTTTTGGAACAAATATAGGTCTTCATACATGTTTTCATTCCTGTCATTTTTCAGTACAATTCTTTTTGTGTGTGAAAAATATTTGTGTTAAACATACGTATATTTTGTTCCAAGAATATAAAGTTATTCATGTCAAAATGTGACGATTAAACATTAGTATTGCAATTCTCCTCCTTGGAAACAATGGTAGTAAAGGGGAGATACTAATGAAAATAAAAATAGATAAAATACTAATTGTTCTTTTTATATCGGTTGGTTTGATATGTTTGTCATTTGGGAATAAAAGCACTATTGCTAGTACAAAATTGGATTTATTGACTTTAAGTGAAATATTACAAAAAGAAGAAAATATAACAATCCATGAATGGTCTCTGCATGCAAGAGAAAAGTTGGAAAATGTAAAGAGTGTGGAAGATGCCAAGAGCTATCAGGAAGAATTAAAAAAGGCTTTTCCAGATGGAAACTGGGAAGAAGTAAAAAATCATCAAAGCACAAAATTTATTATGAATTTTTCCTCTTCTGAGTTTAGTGAGGAAAGTATTACCATAACCACTTCTTTAACGACAAATGACCCTTCATCATATATTATATATGAGGTGAAAGGAAAAAAAATAGGCGATAAAGAAATGAAAAGGGTAAATAAGGTAATAAGTGAAAAAATTTCTGTCATATTTCGTGATAAACCAGCAATTTTCTCTTGTATTAAAGGCGAATTCAGTGATAAGATGAATGAGACTTTGCCTTATTATGTTAATGAATTGCTTAACGCATTTGATGCTAAAACAATTGAGGCATTGGTAGAGGACGATTTCGTATCAACCTCAGCATATACACATGTTTTAGAAGAAGGAATGGAAAATAATGAAAAGGCAATGAATTTGCAATTAGGATTGAGAACACACGGAATGGGAGAAAAAACTACCTTTGTAGTTGGCACACCCATCATAACGATTGAATATTAATATAGAGATATTGGACGCGGAGGGGAATAGACTTTGGATAAAATCATCGTCCGCGGCGGAAAAAGGTTAAATGGTACGGTTAAAGTAGAAGGCGCTAAAAATGCCGTTTTGCCTGTGATCGCCGCTACATTATTAGCAAGTAATGGTAAAAGTATAATTAAATCAGTTCCGACTCTTTCAGATGTATATACAATTAATGAAGTATTGCGATATTTGAATGCGGAAGTACATTTTGAAAATGGAGAAGTAACGGTTGACGCTTCAAATGAATTGAGTGTAGAAGCTCCATTTGAATATGTTCGAAAAATGAGAGCCTCTGTTTTAGTAATGGGATCATTATTAGGTAGAAATGGTCATGCGAGAGTGGCATTACCAGGCGGCTGTGCTATAGGTTCTAGACCAATTGATCAGCATCTTAAAGGATTCGAAGCAATGGGAGCCAAAGTACAAGTTGGTAATGGCTTTATTGAAGCATCTGTAGAAGGTCGTCTTCAAGGAGCAAAAATTTATTTGGATTTCCCAAGTGTGGGTGCTACTGAAAATATTATGATGGCAGCTTCTTTAGCAAAAGGTACATCAATTATTGAGAATGCAGCGAAAGAGCCAGAAATTGTAGACTTAGCGAACTTCTTAAATAAAATGGGTGCAAAAGTAAGCGGAGCAGGTACAGGAACGCTACGTATTGAAGGGGTAGAAGAGTTATCTGGTGCGGAACATACTATTATTCCTGATAGAATTGAAGCAGGTACTTTCTTAGTTGCTGCAGCTATTACAGGTGGAAATGTCCTTGTTCAAGGTGCAGTTCCAGAGCATCTATCTTCATTAATTGCTAAAATGGAAGAAATGGGTGTAGTTTTTAAAGAAGAAGAAGATGGTATTCGAGTTATAAGTGCTAACAACTTAAAAGCTGTTGATATTAAAACAATGCCTCATCCAGGATTCCCTACGGATATGCAATCACAAATGATGGCATTATTACTTCGTGCAAACGGAACGAGCATGATTACAGAAACTGTATTTGAAAATCGTTTTATGCACGTAGAGGAATTCAGACGTATGAACGGTGATGTAAAAATAGAGGGCCGTTCTGTTATTATGAATGGACCTACTAATCTTCAAGGAGCAGAGGTAGCTGCTACAGATTTACGCGCTGCTGCTGCATTGATTTTATCTGGTTTAGTTGCTGAAGGTGTTACTCGTGTTACAGAGCTTAAACACCTTGATCGCGGATATGTTAATTTCCATGAAAAATTAGCAAACCTTGGTGCTGATATCGAAAGAGTTACAGAAGAAGAAGAAGTAAGCATAACAGCAAGTTATGTTGCTGACTTAAATGCATAAATTTTAAATAAACAAACTTTATTTAATTGTTCTTAGAGCAGATAAATAAAGTTTGTTTTTTTTTTGTACAAAATATACATATAAAGGTAAGTTTTTTTAGAAAATTTGAATTGGCCCTTGATCTATTATGGGAAGGGGAAATTGGTACCAGTATGAAATATTTATTTTCGAATGAGAAAAATAAAATAGAAAGCGAAACTTAGTTATTCAGAATTGATAGTTGTTATCCGTATGGATGCTAGGAGATGTAGAGGGGCGTTAATTTGTAAATTACTATGCGATAATTTTTAATTTAGAACAAAAATAACTTTTTTCTTTAGAATAATGCTCTAGTCTTAATTAATATTTGCAGTCATAAAAGCTTGTCCCAGTCCATAAGAATGTTTTAGAGACAAATTTTAGTTTGGTCTTATTTCATTCTTTTGGAGGCTTATTCATGATTAAAATCAAACCTTTCATCGTACTAGGAATTATTCTGTTTGCCATTACTTTACTCGTTCCAACAGTTCTTGTCCTACCTTTTATGCAGGAGAAAGAAGAAAACAACTTGGTGAACACTAAAGACATAAAGAAAACTTCAGATTCTGTTATTGAAGTATCTGTTTATCGTGAAAACAAAGACGAAATAGAACAGTTAGGATTAGAAGAATATGTGGTCGGAGTGGTAGCATCCGAAATGCCAGCAAAGTTTGAAATGGAGGCACTGAAGGCGCAAGCTCTAACGGCAAGAACTTATATTGTAAAGAGACTAATGAATAATCAAAAAGCCGAATCTGAGTTACCAGAAGAAGCCATTGTAGGAGATAGTATTAATTATCAGGTATATAATAATCGAGATGAATTAAAGAAAATCTGGGAAAGTGCAGGATATGATTGGCAAAAAAATATGCAAAAAATTGAAGAAGCAGTTCGTGCTACAGAAGGACAAATACTAACATATGAAGGGGATCCAATTGATGCTACTTTCTTCTCTACAAGTAATGGATATACGGAGAATTCAGATGCGGTATGGGCAAATTCTATCTCTTATCTAAAAAGCGTAGAAAGCCCTTGGGATGTTGATTCTCCTAAATTTAAAGGGGAAACAACTATTAGTGTAGCAGATTTTGAGAAAACTCTTGGTGTTAGTTTATCCTCAGGTACGAAGATAATAGACGATGTCAAATATACAGTAGGAAAAAGAATTGCTAGTGTAAAAATAAGTGGAAAAGAATTGACTGGGACGGAGATCAGAGAGAAACTACAATTGAAATCAACTGACTTTACCATGATACGTAAAGGAGATACAATTAAAATTACAACGAGAGGCTATGGCCACGGTGTAGGAATGAGCCAATATGGAGCAAATGGTATGGCTGCAAGTGGAAAAACATATGAAGACATAGTAAAGTACTACTATCAAGGTGTAGAAGTTACAGCATCTAAGAACCTTTTAAACAAATATACAGCAAAAAAATAATAGGAAAGAAGTAGCACTCAAAAGAGTGACTACTTCTTTTTTTATACTAGTTAGGAATTGATAATAAATAATAAAATTTTTTATGCATATTATCATGAGATTTGTCGAATAATAAGTTTTTAAAAATTATTTTTTAATAGGTATATATTTATCATTATCTGTTCAGAATGATTGCTGAGGTGATGATAAAATGAGAGAGGAAGAAAACAAACGTACTTCTCCAAATTCAAAAGTAAAAGGCTTTTTTAAGAAACGTTGGGCATTTCCAGCCGTTTATATCGCAACTGCAGCTATTATTCTAACAGGTGTCCTTTGGTATCAAAATAGCGCATCAGAAACAGACGACTATAAATACAAAAATGCTGATTTGCCAACAAAACAATTAGATGAACCCGCAGAACCGGTTACGAAAGATTTAGGGAATTTTGCATGGCCAGTAGCAGATCCAGATTCATTTATCACAGCAAAGGAATTTTATGATAACTCTGCAAACAAAGAGCAACAAGCAGATGCTTTAGTCTTCTATAATAATCAATATCAACCAAATACAGGTATTGATTTAAAAATGGAAGATGACAGTGAATTTGATGTGGTAGCTTCATTAGCTGGAACTGTTACAAAGGTAGCAGAAGATGCTCTACTTGGTAATACAATTGAAATTGAACATGCAGAAGGTATTAAAACATATTACCAATCTGTAAAAGATTTTGAAGTGGAAGTCGGCGATGATGTTACAAAAGGACAAAAAATTGCGACTGCAGGAAAAAGCCAATTAAATCAAGATGCTGGTGTTCATGTACACTTTGAAGTTAGAAAAGATAATGTTGCTTTAAATCCTATCGACTATTTTGGTAAACCATTAAGTGCTTTAGAAACAGACGATTTAAAGGGTACTGCTTCTAAAGAAGAAAGCACTGATACGGATGCTTCAGATGAAGACATCAAACCAGATAATGCTATGGATAATGAAACAAATTCCAAACAAAATGAAGATTCAGAAGGAGATAACTCCACTGATCCGAATGCATAATGAAATAAAGCAATAGTAGAAAAGAGGCTGTAAAGATGAAATTTCACAGCCTCTTTTTTTATATAATAGAAAATACCAGAAATAAAGTTTAGGGTAAATTACATATCCAAGGAATGACAAATTTCTCGGGAAATATTTAATAGAGTCATATTCCATCGAAATATGGGAAATGGAAACTCTATTATACGTTTTACCTTTTAAGATTACTCTACTTGTATTAACTCCTACTATAAAAGAGTCAGGTAACGCTAGCAAGTCATCTATCAAAGCAAAGAGAAACTGTTAGGTCTCATTTAAGCTTTAAAAGACAAACTCTTTATAGAGAGTAATACTGCCTCTTACATATTCCTACTATTAATGAAAATTGCAATTGGAAACTTATATATAATTCTATTGTAAATTCATATGTTCATACATTCCCCTTTTATTAGAACACTATCACCCATTCATAAATTTAATGTTGGCCGCCATCTATTCAGGTAATCAAAATAGTAAGGAAAAAAACGTAGAAACACTCCATTTTTATAAAAATAGGTGTATGAAATAAAAAAAATGAGACAAACCTTGTCCCTATTCATAATTTTCTGCATAAAGTCCTACACAAGCTAATAAAATGTTACAAACCTTACAAAGCGGAAGTTTGGAGTGAGGAGTCGTTTGAAGATAATGGATATGTAGTCGAGGACATGTTTATTCATAATAAGAACAGAGAGCAATAGCCTTTCTGCCGCATGGAGAAAGTATTTGAAGAAAGGAAACGTGCGGGATGAAGAATTTCGATGAAGCGAAAAGCGAGTCTCATTTCACACTTCTCACATCCAATTTAGGGAGGGCGAGTGGTGTGCACGATTACATCAAAGAGAGAACTATCAAGATTGGAAAGTATATCG
>DATMFU010000447.1:0-10742 GCA_035556015.1 Niallia sp.
AATATCATTTGACTTTTTAATAAACTTTTTTGAAAAAAAGATGAGTGCAAAACCAAAAAATAAAACAAAAAGAGTCAGCTTTGTAGATAACCAAAAAGCCACTATTATTTGAATAACAGTAAAAACGAGAGATGAAATAAATTGTAAAAATAGGTAAGTCCCTACACTAACTTTTCCAACTTCAGTTGTCATAATATTTATTAAATCTGATTTTCTTTTATTTAAAAAGAAGTTCCAATTAGATTGAAGTAGTCCTTTATAAGTTGCTTCTCTCAAATGTCGAGTAAAACCTTGTTGAATTTTCATATTTATGATCATCTGGTTTCTCTGAAAAAGACTTTGGCTTACCATAATTACAATATATATTCCTACAATTAAGACTAAGCAAGTTGTTTGGGAGAAATTTTGAAAAAAGCCTGAAATTAACGATAACGGAAAATGTTTTGTAGCATCAACTTCGAAAATTCCAGTTAGGCTTATTAATGGAATGATCATAAATATACCTACACTCTCTAATAAGCTTATAAAAATCATACCTAAGAGGTTAAAATATAAGATCCTACCACTAAAATGATGGATTCTCTTTGTAAAATACAAAATTTGTTTCATTACATATCCTCCTAGGATAGTACTTTTTACTAGTGATTAATAGCCTCAAAAGGTTAATCTAAATAATGGGAAGGACAAGATCTATTAAAGTTTTGAGGTCTATAATTAATTAATTTTTTTAGCGAATGTACCAACAACAGTAAATCTATTCATTACTTCAAAACCAGTTATGTAATATGGTCCACTCCTTAGCCAAGCATGTGCTATCAGCTTTCCTCTTTCATCTTTCCCAGTTCCTAAGTAAAGTGTACTCTCTATTTTCCTTCTTTCTAACATTTTCATAGCTGCAATAGCTTTTACTAGACACATACTTTCCCAGATTGTATATTTACTCATTATATTAATTGCATTTGATATATCGTCTAATAAAACAATATTAGAATCATCTAAATTAAAGGAAGTTTCTTTCATTTGTTCCCCAAGTGAAGGTGCAATTGTTGAAAATGGCTTACCTTTAACTATACGAGCCCAACCTAGAAGAAAAAACGCCTCAATCAGCAGCAATTTAATATTCATATCTAAAAACAAAAAAACTTTTATCTTCTTTAAAACTTTCATTTTAAATCCCTACTTTAATAAAGAATCTAAACTTAATATGATTAATTTTCCTTTAATTCAATTAGTCCCTCAATTGAGAGAATTTCCAAAAAAGTAATTACTTGGTCTTCGCATTTTGTGTAATCAATATCATACTCACACATTAGTGAAGATACTATGTTATTAAGTGTTAGAGGCTTTTCGATTAAATCCCAAATAGCACCTCCAACCCCTCCTAAGTTATAGTATTTACTATTCTTAACACTTAATAAAACTTTCTCGTTTTCCATATTACTAACAATATTTCCTGTACCTTGACAAATTAAGCTAGTAGATAATGATTCCTTGTTTTTAAGCATTTATTTTCTCCCCTTTGTTTAAGTTTATAGTGGATAAAATTAAACTCTGTAATTCAATAGCTGTAAAACGAGACTCTGGTCTTAGTAATTGATAAATAGGAACCCCATCAGCAATTAAAGCTGTAGTATTGAAATGCCATTCCATTAAACCTGAACGCCTAACAAAAAGATTACGATATGTGTGGTTATATAACATGTATAACTTATTTAACTTTTTAATTGGTCTTATCTCTATATTTTCTGACTCAGTTTTAATTAATTCAAATACACCTGCTAATGGTAATGACTCACTAGTAAATTGAGAAGTAACTGGAATTGAGTATTTCGTTTCCCTTTCTACTATTGGGCGGTATTTGTTAAATTTTTTTCCAAATTGATTAAGAGTTTCTAACCATAACTTTTGATGAGGATAAGAAGGAATTACTATTGGTTTATTGTACCTATTTAATGTTACTGGTATTACATCATCACTTATTAACTGGTAACCTTTTTCTAAAAATGCAGAAGCTAAGGTTGACTTCCCTGCACCTGATTCACCTACAATTGCATATGCTTTACCTTCTATAGCTATTGCACTACCGTGCAAAGGCAATATTTTTCTTTGAATTAATATTGCTCCCATACATGTGCCTAGAATATATAATCTTAAATGATCCTCTGTTGAATTTTTCATGGGAAAGACACTGATTTCTTTTCCATCTTTAATTTGAAAGATAGCTATTTCTGGTATATGGAACATGATAAAATTTTCTTTTACAAAGAAATAATCAGTTGTGTCTGCTATTAAAGTCCACCTTTTTAACAAATCTTCTTTTTTTATTGTAATATCAGGCTGTACTACCTTAATATTCATTTGGGGAAGTTCTGGTAGAGGGATGAAACTATCTACAATAAAATCGAAGGCCTTGTAGACCGATTGTTCTACGACTTTCAACATAAAAACCTCCAAATTTGTAATTTTATATAAATGTTTAAAGCCCTATAACAAAAAAGCAGTATAGGGCTTTAAATCTAGTAATTCCTGTAAAAGAACTACGAGGTTTCTATGTAAAAAACCCAGGTTAATTTGCTTCTTTTTTAGCTAAATGTTAAATCTTTTTTAGGTGTATTTTCTGGAAACGCAGCATCAGTAAAGTCTCCATCTTCACCTAGCATTGTCATTTTAATATCTAAAACTTCTAACTCTGGTTTTTGCCATTCCTTTTTCATATTTTCACCTCCTCTCAAGTGAATTTTCTTATGAATCGATAAACAATTACACTACGCATGAGAACCTTATAATGACGATCAGTAGCATATTCTGGCCTAACTTCGTTACTAAGTTTCAATATCGCATCATTTAACACTTGCCCATTTAGATATTGTTGAACCTGTTTATTTAAACTTAATTCTTTTACTTCACTTAAAAATGAATCCCATTGAGGAATCATCCGATGTACCCAATCAGCACCTTGTACTCCACGAATACGTTGATTTAATCTAACTTTATCAGGTAAATATCCTTTGGTTGCCCGTCTGATTAATGAACGGTCTAAACCATTTTGAACATACTGATCTTCAGGTAATGAGATACAAAAACGTACTACACGTAAATCATTAGTTGGATCACGTTTCCACAATGAATGACGTAAAGACAGCTTTGCGATATGAGTGTTTCCAGCATTCCAATGAAACACATCTTCGAAATGTTTTTTTCTTTCCTTATATATTGTTGGTGAACAATACCAGCCTGTTCGATCTATCCCATATTCTTTAAACCTTTTATATACACCAGTATCTTCTGCAAAATTCGGATTAATTAACTTAGGACGAACACTTTTATTTCTCTTAGATAAAATATTATCGATAGTTGGAAATCCTACCTTAGCAATTGTCTTCATCCTACCTAATCTAGGACCACCTACGTTTTTACTATATTGATCTAATTCTCGAAAAAGTCGTACCCATTTAAGCCTTTTTAAAAGAACTGCGTAATATTCTAGGGCTGGTCCCCAGGAAATTGTGAAATTCCCCCTATCTCCACTTAACAAAATACCTAAGCCTTCTCTTTGTCCTTTTTCAAACATTCCCTTTAGCCAAAAAGAATTTTCAAAGAATTTGTAGGGCATTTCCATAATTTCAAGAAATTCATCAATTTCCGAAAAGGAACTCTTTCCTTTAAAATCAAAATAATGATCTTTTACATCACCTAAGTGTTTTACTGTTGAATAAATATATGGTCTCTCATCAGCTAACAATTGCTTAGGAGTAAAATCTTTAAAATCTTTTGATGGTATATAACTAAATGTATGTAACTTTTTATTTTCTTTTCTAACTGCTTTTGCAGCAAAACTTGCAACAGCACCCGAGTCCAGCCCTCCACTTAATTGTGTCCCTACATTTAGGTGTGTGCGTAACCTCGAGGTTACTGCTTTTTGAAAGATTTCTTGGAACGCTTCTACATATTCTTCACTTGATTTCAACTTAAGTTGCTCTATAGAAGTTAGGGTACAGTACCTCTTTATATAAACTTCATTACCAACTACTGTAATACTATGCGAGGGAGGTACTTGGTTAATATTTAGATAAGGAGTTATTGACGAATCTACAGCATCAATCATACCTTCAATAGCTAAATATTCAGCAAGCCATATTTCGTTAAGTTGTTTTTGAAAATTAGGAAATGTCAATATCGGCTCTATAGTTGTACTAAAGGCAAATCTTTGATTCTTCAAAGAATAATAGAGTGTACGACTTCCAGAAAAGTCTCTTGCTCCAAAAATTTTTTGCCTTTTCTCATCCCAAATCATAAATGCAAAGTCACCAATTAAATACTTAGGACACTCTTCCCCCCATTTATGGTAAGCAAGCAATATCAATAGGCTATCAGGAATTTTGTTTTGATCTTTTTTATCAACCTGCAGCAGTTGGAACAATTCTTTACGATTATCTATAATGGCGTCTGAAGTAATTGCTAATTGTCTTTGATAATCATAGAAAGGTAGTTGTTCGTTAATTGACTCAGGAGTGATCCATTGTGCATGACAACCAAGAAAGGTATGTTCTTTATTCCATACCTGAATATCATCCGCAGGAAAATGTTGCAATGCCTTCATCATACTATCAATATGATGTTGTGCTATTGGTTCTTTATTTATGTTGTGTATTCCAGCAATTGCACTCATAATTTCCTCCAATTTATTATTATCAAGCCAGACATTCTCTATAAAGAACGTAAATTCATTTTGAAATTTATGAATAATATAGGATCATTCATTTTGATAATGATTTAGGATTCTCTGTCCTATAGGTTTCTTTATTAAGAAATAAAGTTCATTATAAAGAACAATTTATATTAAATTTACCACCATATATAATTTGTGTCAACTATTAATAAAAAGAATTCTATCGCTCAAAAGTTAGAATTAATTTGAACAGCTTTTTCTTTGGTTTACTTTCGCAAAATCTATTGCTGACACAAGACAAACGCATTTAATTAAATGTTGGTTTTCTCTTTTTTCACACCATATACATGTATTGGATTGGCTGTGAGTATATAATTAATACCATTAACTACTAATCTCCCTTCCTCCTAAATTCCCCAAAATGATATTATTATGGCTATAAAAAAGACCCCTAAAGGGATCTTAACCTAACGTAGTTATCTTAAAGTCGTCAAATCGCGTAGCACTATTACCACTGAATCCAGAGGAATTAAACGTTTCAAGGTGATCAGTCACTATTCCTTCCCATATTAACTCTCCTCTGACGGTTGCTTTTATAAAGCCATCATTTCTATGGGTAATTTTTATTTGATCACCATTATTATCCGTGATAGTAGAAGAGAATATGAGGGATTGTTTATTATTTACTTTTTTAATGATATGATACTTCCCCCCACTATTTTGTAAGAAAAGTGAGTTCTGACTATCAGTATATCTTATAAAATAATTTCCAACATGTTCTCTTGACAATGTAATATAATACATAAAATTCTTAAGATTATGACTAATAAGGGCTGGATCGGATCCATTTGATAAATAAACTTGATTACTTGAGACTAAATAAGAACTAGCTCCAGTATTCCAAGCTTGCCCTGTTTCTGTAGTGCCTATAGGACCATCTGCTCTATTAAATGAATCAATAACAACAACAGTAGGTGTAGTAATCATTAACCCTGACCTAGCAGATTCATTTGTTGCATTATCAACAGCCGTTACCTCTATCAGATATTCTGTACCTTCAGTTAAATCTGTAAGCTCATATGAAATCTTAGTAGGATCGATCAATGTTTCATTTTGCTTGGTATTGTTTACATATATATTATAACCAGCTATACCAGGGTCTGAATGCTGAGTCCAGCCTACTAAAACTGTTGAATCGGTTGCATCAATTTTATTCAATCCTTCTACAGCTGAAGGAGCTTTTTCATCTACTACCTTGGTAAAGGTAACTGACTGTACAGTACTCTCATTACCAGCAATGTCTTTGCCGAAAAATTTTAATGTTGTTGTTTCATTAATTATGATTGGACCATTGTACGCAGTGCTTTCTTGAGTTGGAGTAGATCCATCAAGAGTGTAATAGATTGTTGCTTTTTCATCTGTATTCAATGTGATTAATTGATTATCTGTATAGAAATTCCCTCCTGTAGGTGTAAAAGTTACTGTGGGTGCTATAACATCTGGTTTAGTAATGACTGACGTAGCTACAACGCCTTGATTTCCATATATGTCAACTCCGAAAAACTTAAATGTAGTCGTTTCAGTTATTCTAATGGGACCAGAGTATACTGAACTTTCCCTCGTAGGCATCGAACCGTCAGTAGTATAATAAATAGTTGCGTGTTCATTGGGTATTAAAAATACATTTATGGCACTAGCAGTGAATGTAGAACCATCAACTGGGCTAGATGTTACTATTGGTGGTGTTGTTTCTGCAGATTGATTTAACAAGAATGCCGTTTTATTAATAAACAGCTTCCATTTAAAGCTCAAATGGTCTTGATAAGCAGTAATCTCACAATTACTAAGATTGACAAAGGTTGTGTTGCCCTCAATAGAGTAAGCAGGATCATCTGATGCAAAGGTTATAGTGCTCTTATAATTTGGACCTATTATAATCCTTACAACACGTCCACTTGGCATACTTGTATAGGCTCTTAATTTCAAAGTGGCATTATCAGTTGTAGGCTTACTATAATCTATTAAATATGTTTTACCACCTGTCAATCTAGGTTGATCATTTGGCCATAGAAAAGGTACATACTCAAAGTCATTACTGTAAACCGTCCCTGAATTAACCATCACAATATTAGTAGAGAGGGGATTTACTTTATCAGAGTAACAATAATAAATATCTTTATCTGCCATTACTGGCTCATAAATTGATAAATTTAATCTTGTAGAAGCTATAACCATATTTTTGCCGTTAGACTCGAAGTAAGGATTGCCTAAAACTGAACTCATCCATCCTTTAGAAAGGTAAGCAATTCCGCAAACTGTTGATTCAAATCTCTGAAAAGAGTGACCATACATGGTTCCTTCAGCGAGTGAGATACCCGGGTTAGCAATATTATGGCAAGACCCAAAGTCCCAAATATTGTTATCATTTCCAGGTTCAATATGAATCCCGCCACCATAGAAAACTCTTATCTTACCTACTGCATTTGTACCCATTCCTTTCAATTGCATACAATCAACTTGAATTTCCGTAGGGTCAGAAATTCTCTTAAATGAACTTCCAGACTCAATACCTGAGAATGGCAAGTAATGATCTTCCAGATAAATATCTACATTCGTCAACGTATAGGGTGAGGCTTTATCTAAATAAATCTCATTGCCCTTAATGTCAATTACTCTGTGTTTGATTGGATTCCCATTAATATCCTCTATTCCTCTAATAGTTATGTGTTCAGTTTTCCGTATACCCGTTTTATCTTGAACAATCAGTACTTTGGATCCTGTGGTTATACTACCCACTAGTTTTTGATTCACCTTAGCAACTAGCGAATAAATTCTGTCAACATTTATATCATTTGGGAGAGGATCAGCTAACTTTAGGATAGATGAATTCCCATCTACACTCAATGTTGTAAAAGTGGTATCTAAATAACTTCCACATCGATTGGTTTGAGAGTGATCAATTCTAATTGCATTTGAATTAGAAGGATAAGGGAAGTGTCCTATCATTCCCCAGTAGGTAAAACTATCTAAACTAATATCATGAATATAGCTTCCCGCCCAATCTTCACCTATAAAGCCGTTCTTACATCGTCGGTTTGATGAATTAAATTTAATCCTACCTGGAAACCTTATACCTCTTCCTTTCACCCATAGGATATACTCTTGGTTCATCACAAAATTCTTAAGTTCAAAATCACCTCTAAAAACTGCCCCAGAATTTGGTGTTACATATGTTGGGCTGACTGAAAATGGACCACCGTTTATTGTTATATCTTTAAAGTGATTCATGGCAATTCTAAAGATAGGCTCATTGTCGACTGTCCCCTTTTCTGATAAACCTAGCAATCTAAGGTTTAGACTACCATCAACGAGAAGGGGTACTAGTTTATAGGAATTATTAACCTTCAACTCTCCTTCAGAAGAGATAGTTAGTGGAATTCCGTCCGTTAAAAATGGTCCTTCCCAAGATTCAGTAGCATTATTTTTTAATACGAGATAGCTTCCTGTACACTTATCTCCAAAGTTATAAAACCCTCCAACAGTTAATACAGTATCGACTATAGAACTTAAATCACTCTGCAAGAGGTCTTTTGTTGTTTTAATTGAAATACTTTCCACCACAATTTATTCCCCCATTTTTTCACTTAAATAAGGTTAGGTTAGTAGAAATAATATTCCTTGCTCGTACCATTGTATGTATTGCAAAAAAAAAAGTGCAGAACTTTGCTAAAAATGAAACACAAGCACTAACTTATATGGTCGGAACAAGAATCTAAAATGCAAAGACAAGTGGGGCAAGTCTTTCTTTATACTTAAACAAAGTGTTTACGTAGAGAGCTACCTATTAGGCCCATTAACACAATACTTAAAATATTAAATATTTGTAACAAAGAGGATGAAAATGGGTATGAACAAGCCATACTTTAATATGGAGTTATACAAGTAGAAGATTAAAATATTTAAAAGTTACTAAATTAAGCCTTAAGGATAAAAGGAGTGTATATTGGCTACTGAAAGCTCACGTGTTGTCCAAAGTACTTTATAGGTTAGTCATAATTAGAAGAAATTGAAAGAGTTTGAAGTTTTATTGCCTAACATGAAAAGAACTAAAAAAACTATAGCTAGGGCAAAACTCTTAATTTAATGCATTTGTATCCTTAAAGGGAGAAAGAAGAGAAAAAATCTCTCTCCTTTATATAGAATCCAATTAAAAGTTGGGGTTTCTCCCCTGAATTCCCAATCCCCTACATAAATTGTACTAATTTTTAAAAGATTAATTCTACCATTACACATAAAAATGTTAATTTACAAATACACGGATCTCAGCTTTCAAGTCTAGGGAATAAGCCCACACTAACTGGTGTAAGACCAACAATATAAGCATTGTTAAAAAAATTGAAAGATTAATCCAAGACAAAAACAAGCACCCAGTGGGTTCCAGTTTAACTATTCATAAGGTCAGTTCAATCAATCCTAACTTCTATAGTTTTCTATTAAGCTACTTTTTTTCTGATTCTTTTCCTAGTACTAGTTAATGTGGCTAAATACCTTCCCCATTTAATTGACCCTTTTTCTAAAATATAATAGGAAGCAGCAGAAAATCCTATAGATACAATAGTTGTAATAAATAAAGCTAAAGGCACACTATTTATAGTTTTCATGAAAAATAGCAAGAATATAAGATGGAACAAATATAAGCTATAAGATATTTTACCAATAAAAATTATTGGTTTCTTCGTCAACAATCTAGACCCTAATTCAGAAGACAAACTAAGGACTAATATAAGAGATACGCCGATGGAGGCACCCCATTCATCAATAATTGTATGGTGAATAAGATCATTACCATAAATAACCAGCGGTAAGTATATAAATGTACACTTACTATTAATAGGATTAATTTAAAACCTACTTTTATTCCTAAAAAAGTTAATTATATAATTTTTGTTTTTAGCTAGTAAAGAACCTAGTATAAACATTGATTAATAGTGGAGAGTTACAAAATAATTTGTTCCTAAAAATTTACCTAATACGAATCCACTGAATGATAAAAATAAAGATAATAAAAAAACCTTTTTTCAGTCATATTTTATAACTACTAACATTATGAAAGGAAATATTAAAGATAATCTCATTTCATGAACCAAAGACCACAAAACTGGATTCAACTCAAGTTTAAAATCTCCCTAACATCAAATGTTCAATGAAATTTAGAGTCGAACTTGAAGTTACCCACATAGTGTTTACCCAATCACTAGAAGTTTGTTTATTTAAGTTAATTAAGCTTTTCAAAAAAACAGCTAAAATTACTGACACAATACAAGGAATATATATTCTTAAAAACCTTTTTATTATATATTCATTATACTTTACTTTTGTCTCTCCAAGAAAGGGTAGAGCTAAACAAAAACCACTTAATACAAAGAAGAAAATTACTGCTTCGTGCCCTGCCCAAAAGAAATGGAAAGGTGAGTATCTATACCAAGTCTCTGATATTCCCATTACGTGTGTGTATATAAAATTAATATTGTAAACAATCATAAAATGACTAAACATTACTGATAAAGCAGCTAATCCTCTTAATGAGTCTAATTGTTCAATACGTTTATTTTTCATTTAACTACTCCCCTAAATAATCATTTCCAATCATAGCGTTCTTCAAAAAGAACCTTCTTTAAAATGAATATTTTTGTTGATAATAAGTTTTTGTTTATGTTACCTTTTCTCCATGAATGCTACAAATTCAAGGTATATCAGTTATAAATAGTTAAATCAAAAATGTCAATGACTCCTGTCGTCCATTAGGAAAAAAATAACCACTTGTTCTGTTTGTTAAAAACACAGTACTTTGTAAAGAACTATAAACCCGGAGAATGATAATTTTCTTTGATAATCATATAAAGGTATTTGTTCGTTAAATGATTCATGAGTGATGTATTTTGCAATAGAAAAGTGCAGAAAAATGCAAAGAAAAGTACAGAGGTTTGTCACCCGAATTACTTTTCTTTATTTTCTTTTAGATAATGCATTCGTTAAGCGATAACTCTCTCCTTGATACGAGATGATATGTGCA
>DATMFU010000448.1:0-4613 GCA_035556015.1 Niallia sp.
GGAAACTAATATTTTCTTTTACAGTTCTAGACCACAAAAGATTGAAATGTTGAAAGATCATGCTGATTTCTTGTCTAGCTTTTCGTAGTTCTTTCCCCTTTATACTGGAGACTTTATACCCTGCTACAGAAACTTCTCCTGTTGTTGGGATTTCTAATCCATTGAGCATTCTAATTAAAGTACTTTTCCCTGCACCACTATAGCCGATTACACCAAATATTTCCCCTGCGTCGATGTTTAAATTAACATCATCAACAGCTGTAACCTTACCACTTTTAGCAGCGTATATTTTTTTTACCGCCTCTATATTAATCAATCTTTCTCACCTCTTTAAAGTAGAAATCTCGCGACCATACTATTAGGATTATCTTTTAGGAAAAAATCAATCCTAATAGTTTTACAAATAAGCGAATTTCCCAACAAAAAACAAAAGCCTTTCTGCACGTGAGCAGAAAGGCATATAAATTAATGATAACCTTTCTCTCATCTATCAAAGTATAAATACTTTGTGTGAATTGGCACCATTTCAGTTATACTGACGGTTGCCGGGTTTCATCGGGCACATCCCTCCACCTCTCTTGATAAGAGTAAATCAAGTATATGAATTTTTTAGAAATGCTAACGTTTATTTGATAGTCGTAATTTATCATGCGGACATATAATATGTCAATACATTTTTAGTATAATATTTCTTCTGATTTCCAATAATTTTATTGTTAAATTTTCTGACATAATATTTTTATAGTCAACTTGATTTCTTTTTTAGGATCTGTATATTATTTAATGCAAATAAAGATTCCAAAAATAAAATTTTCCTTAAATGGGCATCTATCGTTACCATTCCTTTATTCATAGCATCTCGTAACAATATTTCTCCTCGAAATATTTTGGTAATGGAATCTATTTCTCCTGTTAAAAAAACATTTGGATTGTCATCTTCAGAAGCTATGGAGGAAAAATAATTTTCAGTTAATTTCAATATAATTTTTTGGTCATCACCACCCACTGACATGATAAATGAATTGTTTTTGATCAATGGTTTTATTATACCGTTTCTATTTAATTGACTTACTAAATCCTCCACCATACTACGCACAGCATCTCCTACTTTCCATTCCTAATGTTTACCTAACAAATTCTTGAAAAGTAGAAAAATACCTTTATTTTTTTAGAAGATAATGCGCTTTCTTATTTCATAACTTGATTACATAATTCTAATAAATGGGGGACTGACTCAAAGCGATATACTTTTTCTTTCAGTTCCTGTTCTTCCACTATTAACAAGCAAGGAACACTTTCCACTTCATACTTTATTGCTAATTCTTTGGAATAATTTAAGTCCATCTTTCCAATTTTCATTTCCGGTTTCATTGCTTCAATAATCGTAAGCATTTTACTTGCTACCATACAAGTACCACAAAGTGGCGTATATAAGTAAAGGAATACAGGTTCCTTCTTTTGCTCTTCTTCTCTCCATTTTTCGATTGTCCATTCTATCATCATTTATTCATCCTTGTATCCAAATATTTTGGTTCAACATCAATATTTGCCTGTAGTAATAAAGTAGCTAGATGGTACTCAGGTGATGTTGCCACTTCTTTATATTTTTTATCAATATAGATAAATTCTGCCTCTGGTAATTCTCTTTTAAATTGTTTCCTTAACTTGTCCCCAGATTTATCGGCATCTACCAGTATATATACATCCTTATCCATTAAGGATTCTAATAGCTCATCTAACTTAGCAATACCAATGGTTCCATTTGTACATATAATATCAACAGGTTCGCGAACAATTTTTTCTACTTTTTTTCGATCAGATTTTCCTTCTACAATGATTACCTTATTGTCCATTTTCATCACCTTAAGAAAGTATTTCATTCACTTTATCATATTCTAACAGGAAGAGAAAGTAGAATGGATAACGGCAGGCAATAAAGAAGGCATTGACTTGTGACAGCCAATGCCTATTTCTTTTCATCTATTCTCTTCAACTTATGCTTCATTAATCATTTCTTGATATTTATCAGCATTCATTAGCTTTTCGATATCTTCTTTGTTACTTGGTTCAATAACAACCATCCATGCTTTTTCATATGGAGATTCATTTACAAACTCTGGATTATCACTTAGCTCTTCATTAACTTCCACTATTTTCCCGCTGATTGGAGCATATAACTCAGAAACTGTTTTAACAGACTCTACACTTCCAAATGGCTCATTAACTGTTACTTCATCACCAACTTCTGGAAGCTCAACAAAAACGATATCTCCTAGTTCAGCTTGTGCAAAGTGAGTAATTCCTACTCTTGCATTTTCACCCTCTACTTTTACCCATTCATGTTCTTCAGAAAAACGTAAATCCTTTGGTATTGTCATAATAAATCCCTCCATTTTATTCTTTTTGGTAAAAATTTATTTTTATGTCCAACTTTCTTTAAAAACATCTTCTTTGAATCCTAATGTTACTTTGTTGCCATCCGTTACTAATGGACGCTTAATTAGCATTCCATCAGAAGCTAAAATATCAAGTAATTCCGAATCAGGTGCTTCCTTGATTTTATCCTTTAAACCAAGATCTCTATATTTTTGACCTGAAGTATTAAAGAATTTTTTTAATTCCAAGCCGCTTTTTTGATAAAGTTCTTCTAGTAGCTGGCGAGAAGGAGGATTTTCTACAATATGTACTTCTTCATAAGACACATGGTTTTCATCTAGCCACTTTTTTGCCTTACGACAAGTAGTACATTTTGGATACCAATAAAAAGTAACTTTCATTCTATCACCTATATCTATGTATTTTGAAACATACATCTAAATGTTATCACACATTCAATTAAAAGCATAACAAATAAAACAAAAAAATCCCTATCCATCTTCATGTAAAGATATCAGGGATTTAGGTTCTAGTATTAGATTTTACACCGTATATTCTCTTGTTGTTAGTATTTCTTTTGCTACTTCTCTTTTTAACAGAATCATAGATTTTGGATTATATCTGGAATATTTCTTTAGTATAGAAAGTGCCACCCTTAACTCGTCTCCCCTTAACATAAAACTAAGTGTATCGATTGCTTCAGCAACTACTTCTTGAAAGGCTTCTTGACAGAAAATCTCTGTATAAAGAAGTTTAAGTGTTTCTTCCTTACCAGTTACTTTTCTTGTTTTTTCTGTTCTTGCAATACAAGAATCCATGTTGTAAATAGCACTAACAATGTTTGCCATATTGACCATAATTTCTTGTTGTTCTTCCAATTTTAGTTGGTATTTTTGAGCAGCCATACCAAGTAATATATAACTAATATTTTTTGCATTCTTTAGTAACATTTTTTCTTGAGCCAGTGGTTTCCAGTCTGGTTCTTTAGGTAAATAAGAAAATGCCTCTTTCTCTAATTTGCGAGCAAGTGTTAATAAAGGTAAATCTCCTTTTAAGCTTTTCTTCAATAAAGTTCCTGGAATTAATAGTCTATTAATTTCATTTGTACCTTCAAATATACGATTTATTCTAGAGTCTCGATACATTCTGGTTATATCGAAATCTTCCATAAATCCGTTTCCTCCATGTAGTTGAACACATTCATCTACTACCATATCAAGTACTTCGGAAGCAAATACTTTATTAATACTACATTCTATTACATATTCGTTAATAGTTTTCGCCATATTTAATAAGGTTTCATCGATAGGGAGTGCATCCATTGAATGAGATAAAAGTCCAGCTGTACGATAAACAGAACTTTCTGCAGCATAAATACGAGTGGCCATTGTTGCGATTTTTTCGTGAGTGAGAGGAAATTGAGAGATCGGGGTAGAAAATTGTTTTCGTTTAGAAATGTAATCTATTGTTTTCTTTAACGCTTCTTTACTAGCACCTACTGCCCCTATACCTAGTTTAAATCGGCCAATGTTTAAGATGTTAAATGCAATTAAATGTCCTTTTCCTACTTCTCCCAATACATTTTCCACAGGAACTAGGACTTGATTAAAGCGAACCGCACATGTAGAAGAGCTCCTGATACCAAGTTTCCTTTCTTCATTTCCAACAGAAACCCCTTTGAAGTCTTTTTCCACAATAAAGGCTGTAAAATGTTCTTGATTTACTTTTGCATATACAATAAATAAATCAGCAATTCCAGAATTTGTAATCCATTGTTTTTCGCCAGATAAAATATAATGAGTTCCATCTTTATTCAACAATGCAGAAGTTTTTACACTTAGTGCATCTGATCCTGCTGTCGGTTCTGTTAACGCATAAGATGCTATCATTTCTCCAGATGCAAGCTTAGGTAAGTATTTCTCCTTCTGTTTTTTATTTCCAAACAATACAATTGGTAAGCTACCTATTCCAGTATGGGCACTATGCGTAACAGAAAATCCACCAGCAGCTGCCATTTTCTCTGATATAACGGCAGAACTAATTTTGTCTAAACCCATCCCCCCATAGATTTCAGGTATATCCGAACTTAATAAGCCCAACTCTCCTGCTTCTTTCATTAATTGCTTTGCAACAGAGAATTGATGATCTTCCATTTCAGCTAGATGGGGCATTACTTTCTGTTTAACAAAACTACTTGTCAATTCAGCAATCATTGTATGTTCTTCTGAAAAATCCTC
>DATMFU010000449.1:0-8555 GCA_035556015.1 Niallia sp.
TGAGCCAGGATCAAACTCTCCAATAAAGAGTAAGATTAGCTCATTGCTAAACTCTAGCTTTTGTATTACTTAATTTTGTTTTACAACAAGTGTTATAAAACGATTATTGTTGACGTTTATTGTTCAGTTTTCAAAGAGCAATATCTTGTCGTGAAAACGACTTTTTAAATTTAACATATTCGACTTTCGAAGTCAACAACTTTTTTCAAAACTTTTTAAGTTGTTTTTTTCATGTCGAAGTGACGTTTATTAATATACCAAGATACATATTAAACGTCAATGGTTTTTTATAAAAAAATTAAACTTTTTCATCAAGTAATTTATTTTCTTTCATAATATAACTTAAACAATCAGATGGAGAGGCTATTCTCTTAAATAGTGAGTAGATACTCTTATACCTTTCTACCATTGCTTTTTTTACCACTTTATCAATTCTTTCATCTTGTAAATCTAATAATATTTCATCAAGCTCCCTTTTAAGTAGATACTCAATTTCCTTTACTTCTCTTGTGTTTAATAATAACCCCATCATGTACAGTTCCTCCTTGTTGCTCGCATGAATTATGTTTGTTGTACTTCGGTCTCAGTATTATTTACCAGTTTTCTTTTTTTTATAAAAAAAAGACATTTATTTTTTTCAGCAGGCATATGATGAGACGAGCAGTAAAGTGGACGAGGTGACATAAATATGAACAGTTTTTATGTACTAAACAGTAAGTCATTAAAAAAGCTTGCACTGATTGTAGTAATAGCATTCTTTACAGCATGGTTTTTGTATGTTGAGAACATTGCACAAATCCCAGTGTTTTCTTCAAAAGACGGGCCAAAGGCAGTTTATAAGGGAGAAAAAGGAGTTGCCTTAACCTTTAATATCGGTTGGGGAGATAAGCAAGCAGAACCAATATTGGATTTATTAAAAGATCAGAAGGTAAACGCAACTTTTTTCCTTGCTGGTTCTTGGGCAGAAAGACATCCTGATTTAGTTAATAGAATGGTGAAGGAAGGTCATGAAATCGGAATTCTAGGATATGAATATATCGATTATTCTGATGTAAAAGAGGAAAAAGTGAGACAAGATTTATCTAAAGCAGCTACCTCATTTGAAAAGTTAAAGATTAAAAACATCTCTCTTTCTCGTGCACCTACGGGACATTTTAACCAATCAACTTTATCTATTACAAATCAATATCGCTTAACACTTGTACATTGGAGTCTAGACTCAAAAGACTGGACTAATCCTGGCTCAAAACAAATTGTAGAAAATGTTGCATCCGCAAAAAAAGGTGACATTATTTTACTACATGCTTCTGATTCTGCTAAACAAACGGAGAAAGCCCTCCCTGCGATAATTGATGATTTACGTAAAAAGGACTTAGAATTAGTAACTGTCTCTGAAATGATTACGAATGCCAATTCAAAATCTAAAGAAGTAAAATAAATAAGATAACTAATGAGGATTTAAATCAACCATAGCACACACCCAAATATAAATAATGAAATATACACACCCGCTTTGAATAAAAATATTACTTATAAAATCCTTTTTATTAGTTCTTTTCCGACAATAGAAGGAATAAAAAAAAGAAATCTATCCATTCTACTAATAGATATATTTTTAGAAAAAGGTGGTTTCTTATGCTAAAAAGATGCAGTATTAGCCTTCTATTGTTGTCTTTCCTATTAGGTGGCTGTTCTGATAGTGAAACGTCCAAACAAATGGATTATGATGAGACAAAAAAAATGATAGTTGATATATTAAAAACCGATGATGGAAAAAAAGCAATTAGAGATGTAATGGAAGATGAAGAGATGAAACAAAATTTAGTGATGAACGAAAAAGATGTTAAAAATACAATTGAAAAAACTTTAGTTTCCGATAAAGCTGCTGATTTTTGGAAAGAAAAATTTAAAGATCCTGAGTTTGCAGAAGCAATGGCCACAAGCATGAAGTCAGAGAATGAAAAACTTATAAAAAACCTGATGAAAGATCCTGAGTATCGAAAAATGATGGTGGAACTACTACAAGATCCATCAATAGAAACTGAAATGAAGAATATCCTAAAGAGTACAGAATATCGCGAGCATCTTAAGCAAGTCTTACAAGAAACAATGGACACACCTGAATTTCAATCAAAATTCAAAGGTCTCTTAGATAAAGCTGCGAAAGAAGCATAAGCTCCAGAAATCAAGTAACCAATAAGGTATAAGTTAAACCGTCAGACAAAAAATTAGACTAAACGGCACTTCTTGTTAGAATTTGTGTCGTTTAGTCTTTTTTAAATAATTTTTAAAGAAGGATTTAAAAAGAGAGATCAATAATTCTATAATTTTATTTTGTAGTTTGCCCCTCTAATACTTCTATAATTTGTTGTGCTATTTCCTTATATCTAGCACCTATTGAGTCATCCTCTTGATATACAGAAGGAGCAAAGTCCTCTTCATTCCATTCTGGTTGTCCAAGAGGTAATTCACCAAGCAACGGTACTTCTAAGTCCGAGGCTAACTTTTTCCCTCCGCCTTTCCCGAACACATACTCCCTTTCACCTGTTAACTGACTCTCAAAATAGGCCATATTTTCGATTACACCAAGTATTTCATGCTCTGTTTTAATAGCCATAGCACCAGCTCTAGCAGCTACAAATGCGGCTGTTGGATGAGGTGTAGTGACAATAATTTCTTTACTAGTAGGTAACATTGTATGAACATCTAAAGCTACATCTCCAGTTCCTGGCGGAAGATCTAATAAAAGATAATCGAGTTCTCCCCATTCTACCTCTTCCATGAAGCTTGTCAGCATCTTACCTAACATTGGTCCTCTCCAAATGATAGGTGTATTGTCTTCTACAAAAAAGCCCATTGAAATAACCTTTACACCAAATCTTTCTACTGGAATAATTCTTTCATTGACGACTTCTGGTCTTCTTGTAATTCCCATCATATCCGGCACACTAAAACCATAAATATCTGCATCTAAAAGGCCAACTTTCTTTCCTAATCTTGCTAAGGAAACTGCTAAATTCACGGAAACAGTAGATTTTCCTACTCCCCCTTTTCCACTAGCTATTGCAATATATGTAGGTGAGGCGTCTGTTGATTCATTTAGTATTTCCTCTACTATGGAACTAGATAACTCAGTAAATCTTAATCCTACACTTTTTACTCCTTGTGCCTTTAGAGTATCTACAATTTGATTTTGTAATTCCATTTGATAGGCTGATCCTAATTTTGCAATTGCCACCTTAAGGCTTACATGACCTTTTTCTTCATTCCACTTGACATCTTTAATAGCGCTTAATTCAAGCAATGTTTTATGTAAAAAAGGATCGATCATATTCTCCACTATTCTCTCTATTTCCTCTTTTGTAATCATGACTCAATCCCCTTTCTAAATTTTACCTTTAGTATATCACATATTTAGATATCGTTTACATTTTGAAAATTCGAACCAGTCTATTTCCCAGTAAATAAAAAAATAGAGACTAATTGTCTCTATTCTTCTACTTCTAATTCCTCTTCCTTTGTAAAGTATCGGTTAACCCCTTTATATATAGAAGCAGCAATTTTATTTTGATAATCTTCTGTCATTAACCTTGCTTTTTCAGCTGGATTAGATAAAAAACCTATCTCCACTAAAGCTCCTGGCCTTTTCGCATATTTTAATATATATATACTGTCTAATGGTTTTGCTTTTCTAGTAGTATTTTCCAAATTTACAATTAGTTCATCCTGAATAAACTTGGCTGCTCTTTCATTTTCCTCTATACTTGATGCATAAAAGGTTTGCGCACCACTCCATTTTGATGACGGGATTGCATTTAAATGAATACTTAAAAATAAATCTGCATTTGAATCATTAATTACATTTAATCGTTCTTTCAAATCCTCTACTTTTCTCTTTCTGTATCCTTGTGTACTTTCCTTCGCTAAATCTTTATCTTCTTCTCTTGTCATAACTACAAGGGCACCTTGTTCTTGTAGATAATCTCTAATTTTCAAGGAAACACTTAATGCAATATCTTTTTCCAAGACATCTGAATCGCCTGCCCCTCCATCTGGACCACCATGGCCAGGATCAATTACAATAACTTTACCTGTTAGTGGCAAATTCCAAGCATCCCAAGAGTCATCATCGGAAAAATCAAACTGCAAAATAAAGAAAAGGAGTGCTAATCCCAGGATATATATACTTATCTTCCACTTTTTACTCACTGTTTTATCCATTCCCCCTAGACCCGTCCTCTTTCTACTATATGGGGAATCTAAGCCGTTTAGAACAGCAAGTCCTATTTCCATATCATAACTTCAACAACTAACTTTATTCATTTTCTAAGGCATGTATTTTCATTGTAAACGTGCCTTTTATACTTAGGAGTTTATTTACTTACACAGTTGATTAAACGCTTGTATAGCCTTCATACAAGCTTAATGAGTAAAACTATACATAATTATTCACTAATTAAAAAAGGTGGCAAATATGCCACCTTAGTGAAGTCTAAGTTTTCTTCTTTTCTTTGCCTTCTCGAATCCTTCTAACCACCACTCATCTACAAATTGTTCACAAAGATAATACAATGATTCATTTTTACTACTTTCTTCACTACCCCAATATAAGAGAAAGTGATATAAGGTATCTTTTAAATGGGTATCCTCTTCTTCACATCTATTTTTTATCTCTTTTGTTTCTTCACCATAATCACTAAACTTACTGTAGTTTGCTCCTAAAAGAAATGCTTCGATTGCCACATCATAGCAAGCCTCTTCAATACCTGTGTTCAACATAATACTTGAAGTCAGACTAGAGGAACCAAAATGACGCGCTACTTTTTCTTTTAAATCTTTAATGGATATTTCCTTCAGTACAGCTCTTTCATATTTAATTTGTTTTTCTCGCTTTTTTAAGTCGAAACTTGTGATAACTGCCAATATATTTTCACCTCTTACTGATATTTTTATCTAACAGAAAAAGGTCATACCTCATTTACTACGCATTTGCTATCCATATTAAAGAATACTTGCTATTAAAGTACTTTATTACCAATTAACAAATGATTTTTAAAAAAAAAGAGGATATCTAGGGAATTACCCTTTTGACATCCTCTTTACATTATTTTTCTTTCCATTTCCTTATAGGTAACAAGGTTCCAATTAATGCAATTATGGAGCAGCTTAATAATATATACGTATAACCACTGATTGCAATATAAGATAAAAAGCCAAAGACAAGTAAGTCCAATCCAGAATCAATTATAGATAATAAAGAAATCGTAGTGGCCCGAATATTTGACGGGATTAAGTCATTACTTAATTGCGAGTAGATGGGATACCGCACAGCACGAACCCAGCGTAATAGGAAGAATGAGCCTATAATAATCCATAAAGAATCTGCAAATAAAGCAGATAACAATAGACCTCCAACCGCTAAAAAACCTGTAATATACATTAAGCGGATTCTAGAAAAATAACCCGTCATCCTTCCAATAGAACGGGAAGCAACATATCCAATTACTGCCGCAATAGAGTACATTACTCCAATAAAATATATAGGCAACCCAGCATCCACCATCAAAGGTTGATTAAAGTATTCATATACAGCTCCTGCAGGGATAAAAACTAACGTTACATTCAAGAACATAAGTAGTAACTGAGGTGCTTTTTTTATGGTTACTAAACCTTCCTTCACTTGTACAAATGGATTTTTCCGGTAATTCGTTTCTTTACTAGGTTGTTTGATCCTCATTACTAAAAGGAGCTCTATAAAGTAGCTAAAGACACCTAGGAGAATGAGAAGCATAAACTGTTCACTTTCTAAATCCTTCGCAAAATAAGATCCAAATAACACCGTAAGAATCATGGAAATAAAACCAGCAGATTGTATTTTCCCCATTGCTTGATCCATTTTATCCTCTTTACCATTTTCTTTTAAAGAATCATAAATAAGCGCCTCATCAGCTCCTGAGAAAAAGGTCACAGAGAACCCATTTATAAAACTGTATAAGTAAAATAGCCATGAGGTATCTGCTACAAATAATACAGCCATACTCAAGATCTTTAACCATGTACCAATTAAAAAGGATCTCTTTGCTCCATAACGATCAGCTATTAATCCTGTCGGAACCTCTCCTAGTAATACGGCCCCGCTCCAAAACATTAACACGATAAGAATTTGAGAAGCAGATAACCCTCTACTCGTATAAAATAATGTTAAAACCGGGGTTAAAAAGCTAATGGAACCAAAAAATTGAATCCAAAACATTACTTTTATATTATGTTCACCAATCAATTCAACTTGTTTCACGTTTTCTCTCCTACTTCCTTAAATAGAATGCTTATTTACGAAGAAGCAGGAGTATTGGTTAAAGGCCTCTTTGAGACCTAACGATTCACTCCTCCTTCTTGATTTAAAAATCCTTGGTTTCTTTTTGACATGTTCATTCCTCCTATTGGTTAGTAAGTTGATTTTAACATAGATAAACCAAAATTTTCCTAAAACTATAAATATTACAAAAAGAACTCTCCTAATACGGAGAGTTCTAATTACATTTTCTATCTAATATGTCCAATACCACTCATCAAATATTTCATTGTTGTCAAAGTCATAAATTCTAGCGGTCCACTTGCATGAAGTTTTTAGGTGCAAAATCCAATTTCGGCTCCAAATCCAAATCCAAATACACCACTGCCTGAGGCATTATAATAGCTAACGGATACATTGATTTGGTGTTTAAATTGCCTAGCTGTTTATCCTAATCTTATCCACTAAGTGTTATCCATCTTTCTCCTTTTTTACACAACCTCGGAAGTAAAATAGTTTCGAGAATAAACAAAAGTTGATTGTTCTATTGCAATATTTGTCTTATCGATACTTTCCTTTAGCTGTACATGAGAATAATTAATCCTTCCTAACCCAATTTCCTCATTGTGCTCATCTACTATTCGTACAATAGCTCCTTTTTCAAATGCCCCCTCCACTTGCTTTACATTACATACATATAAATCCTGATGATTTTCAATCATGTCCATTCTACCGGTATCAGTAACTGTAATTTTTCCTTCCGGCCCAGAGTGAAAAGCAATCCACTGCTGTTCATCACATAAATTATAAGCATCATGCCTTTTCCTAAAATAAGTTCCTTTTGCTGTACCTTTAACCGCATCCATTAAAATATCAGATTTCCCCGCTCTTCCTAAAAAGGCATCAATCCCTGAGGCTAACGCAATCTTCACCGCAGCGATTTTAGACTTCATACCACCAGTTCCTATTTCACTATCCGCTCCACTAGCTACAGATTCAATTTCAGACGTTATAGAGTGTACCTCTTTAAACATTTTTGCCTGGGGATTTTTATTAGGATTTTCAGTAAACAGACCATCTACATCTGATAAAATGATAAGTTGATCCCCATTAATAAGAGCAGCAACCTTTGCAGAAAGAGTATCATTATCTCCAAACTTCAACCGATCAACAGTCACTGTGTCATTTTCATTAATAATGGGAACGATTCCTCTACTTAAAAGTACATTCAGTGTATTTTTCATATTGGTGTATCGCTTTTCATCCGAAAAATCATTCCTTGTGATTAATATTTGGGAAGCAACATATCCATGAGATAAAAAGAGTTCTGAGTAAGATTCCATTAGTAAACCCTGGCCAATCGATGCAGCAGCCTGTTTTTCTGGAAGCGATGTTGGTCGCTTTATGCAGCCAAGCTTACGGTATCCTGCTGCAACAGCCCCCGAGGAAACCACAACCACTTCATAGCCTGAATCCTTTAGTTCTACAATTTGTTCCACTAATTTTTCTAGTTTCTTGCGACTAATTTCTCCATGCATACTTGTAAGCGAGCTGCTTCCAATCTTAATTACAACTCTTTTTATCTGTTTATCTTGTTCTTTTATATCCTCCATTAAAACTTTTTACCTCCTCGTCTAGTTGAACCCTATAATTTCATTATGCATTCCATTTCATCATACAAATTTTTTGCATAATTCTTCTGAATGAAATACTTACCACTGAACAGTTCTAACTCATATTTATTAGGCAATTTCTGAAATCATCGTCTAACTATTTAAGTCAAAAATCTAAACACTAGTTTCTCCCCTTTAAACATTCACGCCCTCCTTATTATCAAACTTTTCAACATTTCTTATCGTAACATGCTCATATTTTGTTTCAAGGGGAGTTGCCCAATTGATGAGGATAGGTGCGAGATAGTGAAAATAACGTAATATGATGCATCTAAATTCATCTCAGAAGGTATAATCCCAGTAAATGGGAGAAGGAGAGGAATAACAGATATCCATTAACATAACCATCTAATAAAGACGAACAACATTAAAAAAAGGACAACATTCGATTTTTTCCTAGATGAACATAAGGTTATATTATGCTTTATTCAATTTATCATCTAATTTAATTAGAGATTAAATAAATAAATCTTTACCGTCAAACTAACTATAACTATATACAAAAAAAAGACCCCCAACCAAATAGGTTGAGAGCCTGTTGTGAAACGCCAAAAATTAACGTTTTGAGAACTGAGGTGCACGACGAGCGC
>DATMFU010000450.1:0-2485 GCA_035556015.1 Niallia sp.
AGAGATTTTATTCTTTGGTGAAGGTGTCATGAATGATTATACGGTTGTTTTAATTTGGATTGCTATCGGAGGATTCCTATTACTATGGGGAAGAAATCTAACTAAAAGGATAGGAACTACGAAGGACTAATAGAAAAGGCAGAAGGAATGATAAACATTCCTCCTGCCTTTTCTTATAAGCGAACTCAGTTTCAAAGTAAACACTTGTTTTTTTATGTAAGTGTTAGCATTATCTTAGAATGAGATAATTCGGAATCCCATTAATAGCACAACAATTAATAAAATGATGGATAAGATAAATGTGAAGAAATAGGAAGTGTTTCTTTTCATTCTTGCACAACAAATTTCCATGAATCCAACCATAACTAAAGCTAGAATTCCTTTAAGTGTGTAGAATAATGGGAAATCAAATGCAATAATCATACTAAGACCAGAAAGAAGCATTAGCACATAAAATAGGCGTAAAATCATTTGAGAGATTGTCGCAAATTTTTTCGAAGAATTTTTTATTAATAACACTGTAACTAAAAATAGAATGGCTACAAAAGCCCAAGATCCTTCGTGTATACCTCTAAAAATATCCAGGTTGTCTAAGAAAAAGTTTTTCATAATATTATTCTTTATTTCCTTTCTTATTAAGATTTGTTAAGCCATCAGTATGTTTTAAGTCTATAAGAAAGAAATAGATGATGTCAATCTGATAGAATATTCAGAAAAAATAATGAAGTTTAGAACAATGAGTAATTTCTCTATCTTCCTAGAACCTATGGGTAATTAGGATTAGGCATTCTGAAAATATATCTTAACTTTAGGTACATGAGAATGCTAATTTATTAAAAGAAGAAAGACCTTTTTCTAGATCTTAATTAATTGTTAGGAGAAATACATTAGATTGGTATATCGGTGAAGAAAAGACGATTAAACCAGAAAAAGAAAAAGTATCTCCTGAAATCGTTACGAAACCAAGCAAACTACCAGAAACTAAGAAAGTAACAAACACATATAAAATTAAAGTTACGATACTTTGAGTGCTCTTGCTAACAAATGGGGAACAACGGTAAAACGTCTACAAGAACTAAACAACATTAAGAATGCAAATAAAATTTATGTTGGTCAAACCATTAAATACGAACAAACAGGTATAGCAAGCACTACAACAGCTAGAAAGGAAACTAAGGAATTTCATACTATTCAAAAAGTGGAAACGTTATCTAATATAAAAACAACGGTAGCTACTATTACAAAGCTCAACCCACAAATAAAAGATATCAATAAAATCAATCAAAAGGATAAAATACACATAAAATAAGTTGGGAGTAGTTAAATAAAATGTAACAACTATAAAAAAGTATCTCGATGAATGCTGAGTAAATAGATCCATCGAGATACACATTATTATATCACCTGTTAGTCTTTTTAACTTTAATAGCTACTAAGTAACCAGTAAAAAGAAGAAGCAACGCACGTATACCATTGCCAATATATAGTCCCGCAGAACCATCTTTTTGATTTGATACAAATTCTGTTACGTAATAAAATATAGTAGTAGCAATAATGAAGTATAATAAATATCCTAAGTATTTCATTTTGTTATATCAATCCATCCATTATTTTTATACCAATCATAATTATCAATAGTTCTTGCTAATGCAGCTCCTGGATCACCATAGTTCATGGCAAGATAGATACCTTGACCAATTATTGTCGCTATTGCAACACCTTTTATTTTTTTTATTCCAAGTTTTTTAGCTTGTGCAGTAGCTACTCTTGAAAGAGTTTCTGAAGCTGCTTTAACTCCTTTCTTTTTTATGTAACTCTTAACAGCACTTATTCCTCCACCTACTGCCCCAGCGAATGCTAAGTTAAATGCCGCAGCTGCCAAATTAACTCCGATGGCAATTGAACCTTTTTTCTTTTTCTTAGCAGCAGCATTTACCTTATTAGAAGGGAAAATTAAATTATCTACTTTGGAAAATAAAGTGCTAACATCTGTGGTCAGTTGTTCTTCATACTTCTCTTCTAACTCTTGTTGAGTAGCTTCTAAATCATTAAATGTTTCAGAGCTTCCATCGAATAGATTTATAAGTGCTTCTTCTAATAATTCTACTTCATCAGTTCCTGAAATAGTAGCTGCTTCCTCAACAAGTTTCAAAAATTTTTCTTTCTCTTCATGATCCATTTTCGAAATATCTAAATCTTCAACAGCTGCTTCAAAATCATAATTTTCATCTAGAATTTCCTCATTAAATTCTTCTGAATCTTCACCAATATATACTCCTAATTCTTCAAGCTCTGAATCACTTAATTTATCAATTTCCGATAAAGTTAAATCTTCTAAAGTTCCACTATGATTAAAAAAATCATCTTCAAAGTTTTGTGTTGATGGACTATCAGCAAAAGATGAAAGTGGTTCAGTAACTGTAGAAAATAGAAATACAATAGAAATAAATAATAGGAATTTCGAAAGTTTCTTCATATATAACCT
>DATMFU010000451.1:0-7559 GCA_035556015.1 Niallia sp.
AGGAATAAAATGTATCAGGCTTTTTTTGTAAAATAGAAATAAATTTAGGCGCTCCCGTATAATTTAGAATATAAAGGAACATTTTTGTACAGAATTTATTATTTCGAGAAAACTGTACAAAGAAGGTGGTGCTTAGATGGAACTTATATTAAGAAATATATTTCTGTCCGTAGCAAAAAATAAGTTTGCAAATAAATTAGCGCGTAAGTATGGTTTGCGTTTTGGTGCCAAACGATTTGTTTCAGGAGAAACTATTACAGAAGCAATAAAAAAAATAAAGGAATTAAATGCTTCAGGAAGAGTAGTAACGCTTGATCATTTAGGAGAATTTGTTTTTACAGAAGAGGAGGCTAAAGAATCTGCTGAAATGTGTTTACTAACTTTAGATCGAATACATGAATCAAATGTACAATCTCATTTATCAGTGAAACTTACTTCCTTAGGCTTAGATATTGATTCTGATTTAGTGAAAAGAAATATGAAAGATATCCTTTTAAAAGCAAAGCAATATGGTAATTTCGTCAGAATTGACATGGAAGATTATTCTCATTGTCAGATGACGATTGATATATATAAAGAGCTTAGAGAGGAATTTGATAATGTGGGCTTAGTTATTCAAGCATATCTTTACCGAACAGAAAAAGATATGGATCTCCTAAATAGACTAGGGGCAAACCTACGCCTTGTAAAAGGTGCTTATAAAGAATCTTCAGATGTTGCATTTCCTAATAAAAAAGATGTGGATGAAAACTATAAGAAAATAATTCAATCGTATATGCTAAATAATCACTATACAGCTGTTGCTAGTCATGATGAGCATATTATTAACTATACAAAAAAATTAGCTGCTAACCACCAAATCGACAACAGTAAATTTGAATTTCAAATGTTATACGGTATATGTGACGAGCTTCAACAAAGATTAATAAGTGAAGGATATAAAGTTAGAGTGTATGTTCCATATGGGAAAGATTGGTTTGGATATTTCATGAGAAGATTAGCTGAAAGACCTGCGAATGTATGGTTTATTTTGAAGAACTTATTTAAGTAAAATAGTTTATTAGTCTAATAGCTTATGGCTTATGAAAAATAATAAATTTAGAGCTTTCTCCATAAGTAAAAACTTTATTATAAAAAATTACGATGAAAAGGAGCCAGGAAAATGATAAATCCAACTTCATTCCCTCCCTATCAGAATGAACCACTTACTGATTTCTCAAAGGAAGAGAATAAACAGGCTTTTGAAGTAGCTATTGAAAAAGTAAAAAAAGAGTTAGGAAAGTCATGGCCTTTAGTAATTGGAAAGAATAGAATTTTTACAAAAGAAAAAATAACCTCTATTAACCCAGGTAATGTGGATGAAATGATTGGAGTAGTAAGTAGAGGAAATAAAAAGTATGCAGAGAAAGCTATGCAGGAAGCATTACAATCTTATGAAACATGGAAAAAGGTAAAACCTGAAAAAAGAGCTAATTACTTATTTCAAGCAGCAACTCTTCTTAGAAAACGAAAACATGAGTTTTCAGCTCTTATGATGTTAGAATCGGGAAAGAATTGGATAGAGGCAGATGCGGATACAGCTGAGGCAATCGATTTTTTAGAATTTTATGCAAGGGAAATGATTCGCTTAAGTGAAACGTCCCTTCGTCAGCCTTTGTATAAGACGAAGGGAGAAGTGGATAATAAAATAACCTACATCCCACTTGGAGTTGGTATCGTTATTTCTCCATTTAACTTTCCGTTAGCAATTATGGCTGGTACTACCATTGCTGCAGTAGTAACAGGGAATACGGTTATTTTGAAACCATCTGATAATACCCCTATTATCGCTGCTAAATTTGTAGATTTAATGGAAGAAGTTGGCCTCCCTTCAGGCGTAATTAATTTTGTTCCGGGAGATGCGTTAGAGGTAGGAGAATATTTAGTGGAACATCCTAAAACCCGTTTTATCTCTTTTACAGGATCAAGAGCAGTAGGATGCCGAATATATGAACGTGCTTCTATCGTACAGCCAGGTCAAATCTGGTTAAAGCGGATTGTAGCGGAAATGGGAGGAAAAGATGGGATTGTTGTAGACGAAACAGCAAACTTAGATGCTGCAGCAGAAGGGATTGTGCAAGCGGCATTTGGCTTTCAAGGGCAGAAGTGCTCTGCTTGTTCAAGAGCCATTATTGTGGAATCAGTCTATGATCAAGTGGTAGAAAAAGTACTAGCCTTAACACAAGAGCTTAAGGTTGGTCAACCAGAAGTAAATGCCCCGATTGGACCTGTTATCGATCAAAAAGCTCGAAGTAAAATAATGAGTTATATAGAAATTGGCAAAAAGGAAGGAAAGTTATTAACAGGTGGTAATTATGCTACAGGAAATGGGTATTATATAGAACCAACTATATTTGGAGAGGTTCCTTATAATGCTAGAATTATGAAAGAGGAAATTTTCGGTCCGGTTTTAGCATTTACGAAAGTAGCAGATTGGAAAAAGGGAATAGAAGTTTATAATGATACGGATTATGGTTTAACAGGTTCCTTTTTTTCGACCCGAGAAGAACGTATTAAGTATGCATTAGAAAATCAACATTGTGGAAATCTCTATATTAATAAAAAATGCACAGGGGCTTTAGTTGGTGTCCATCCATTTGGTGGTTTTAATATGTCAGGAACAGATTCAAAGGCTGGCGGTTTTGATTATTTATTGTTATTCACACAAGCTAAAGCTAGCACAAGAAAAGTTCTATAGGTTGGAAAAAGAAATATGCAATGATAAAGTAAAATAGTAGACTTACATTTCAACAATTATGTTGGATGATAGTAAATATTGTGGATATATTGTTAATAATACAAAGGAAATTTAATTTCAATTATACATTTTCCTAGCATTTTTTTAAATCTAGCATTTTTCTTTCTTCTTTTTCATAGCTATAAGTAAGTGAAAAAGCTAATGGCAACTAGTTAGCTAAGAAAAAGAAGAGGTGATGGTATAAATGTCTTTAGTTATTCGACCAATGGAAATGATAGATTTAGAAAGAGCGAAAGTATTTTTGAGTAGAGCAGGTTTGGAAACAGAAGGAATAGATGAATCGTGGAACTACTTCCTTCTAATGGAAGATAAAGATCTCCAGGAGTTGAAAGGGACAGTGGGAATAGAGCCACTAGGTCAGATTGGTTTGTTACGTTCGATGGTTCTTTCTCAAGGAAGAGCGGAAGATATTCTTTTTTTACTTCAGCAGGTTATTTCATTAGCAAAGAAAAAGGAAATGGCAGAATTATATTGTATGGTGAATAATAAGAATGCTGTAAGATTATTTCATTTACTAGGTTTTAAGGAAGTAAAGGGAGAGGATATCCCTACAGAGGTAAAAGAGTCGAATTATGTAAAAAAACTTGTCCCTGTGAATAACTTAGAATTTATGCGTTTTGTGATAGAAAAAGTGGATAAGTAAGGAAAGTTATCCACTTTTTCACTTAGTTTATTCACAATTTGTGGACAAGTCTGATTTTTCCCCTCTTTTCCACCTAGACTTGTTCTTTTTTTTTAAAAGTGATATTGTCGAAAAAAGAAGAAATAAAAGCATTTTTGAAGAATAAATAATTGTAAGTAGATAAGGTGGATAAAAATGAAGACATTGTTTTGGTCAGTGGATAAAAATGTGGATAAAGAGGATAGTTATTCACATATTCAACAAGCAGCTGATACTTTGAGAAAAAATGAGGTTGTAGCTTTTCCAACAGAAACAGTTTATGGACTAGGTGGAAATGCAAAAGATGATGCTGCTATTAAGAAAATCTTTGAAGCAAAAGGAAGACCTTCCGATAACCCTTTAATCATTCATATTGCCAATAAAAATCAATTAGAAGAATTGGTGGAAGAAATTCCTGAAAAGGCAGAACGTTTAATTAATGCATTTTGGCCGGGGCCACTAACGATTATTTTTCGCCAAAAAGAAGGAGTTTTGTCAGAAATAGCAACTGCGGGGTTATCCACGGTAGGTATACGCATGCCTGATCATCCGGTAGCTTTAAAACTTATTGAAGAGTCTGGTCTCCCGATTGCAGCACCGAGTGCAAATCGATCTGGAAAACCAAGTCCTACTAAAGCTGAACATGTGAAGGAAGATTTAGAATCTCGTATTGCAGGAATTGTAGATGGTGGTGCAACGGGAGTAGGCGTAGAATCAACAGTAGTCGATTGTACTGGTTCTCTACCGATAATATTGCGTCCTGGAGGCATAACAAAGGATGCTTTGGAAGAGGTAGTAGGTCAAGTGGAAATGGATGAAGCGTTATCTAATGAAAAAACAAAACCAAGAGCGCCAGGAATGAAATATAAGCATTACGCTCCAAGTGCACCACTGTATTTGGTAAGTGGGACAAAGGAAAAAATACAATCATTGATTGATGAGGAAAAGAAAAAGGGGAAAAGAGTAGGTGTGCTGACAACAGCAGAAAATAAGGAGTTTTATGATGCCGATGTTATATACTCCTGTGGAAGAAGAGAGGAACTATCTACAGTAGCGACAGATTTATATGATGGTCTCAGAAGTTTTGATCATGAAAATGTAGAGATCATTTTCGGAGAGATGTTCCCAGTGGATGGAGTTGGACAAGCTATTATGAATAGGCTAATGAAAGCTGCATCTCATCGAGTAATTTAATATCTATTCTTTGTCATTAACTCTTATTTTCCCAAGTTTTTTTGCTTCTAAAATGGATTGGACGTGCATATTCTCTATTGAGCAAGTCCAAGGGGGCAAGAAAATGTCTGTTATGGGAGAAATTATTACACTTTTATTGATGGCATTTGCTTTAGGTATGGATGCATTTTCTGTTGGACTAGGGATGGGGATGTTTCAGTTAAGATTAAAGCAAATTGCAAAAATTGGTATTATCATTGGGATATTTCATGTCATTATGCCTTTGTTAGGGATGATAACAGGAAAGATGCTCTCAGAAAACTTCGGGGAGATAGCAGGAATTATAGGAGGAGCATTATTAATTATTTTGGGCATTCAGATGATCTGGTCAGGTTTTAAAGAAGAGAACACATCTAAAATAACACCAGCTGGATTGGGACTCCTACTTTTTGCTATTAGTGTAAGCCTCGATAGTTTTTCTGTTGGATTAAGTCTAGGAATATATCAAGCAAGAACAATTGTTGTTCTTCTTTGTTTTGGGATAAGTGCAATGGTTCTTACTTGGCTCGGTTTGTTAATTGGACGTAAAGTTCAAGGTCTATTAGGTTCATATGGAGAAATGTTAGGTGGAGCAATCCTCCTTATTTTTGGAATAAAAATGCTAATAAATTTATAGTGGTATTTTGCTAGTGTCTAAAGAAATCTCAATATTGTTGGGATTTCTTTAGACACTCTTTGTTTTAATCAGGATTCTACTGTATAGTTATCTTAATAAAATCTTGATTATTCCGATAATATAGATTGTAGTAGAATAGTCACTGGCAGAAGATAGTAAAATAGCGAAAATTGCTCTATAATATAGGTATAAAGGAGGGCTTGGAATATGATTCGGGTATTATTTGTTTGTACAGGTAACACTTGTCGAAGTCCAATGGCAGAAGCGATATTAAAACATAAAAATCTGAAAAATTTAGAGATTAAATCAGCAGGAGTATATGCGATGGATGGTAGTCCTGCTTCCAACAACGCATTAGAGGTTCTATCTGAGAACGGGATGGACTTCAATCATTCCTCTTCTCTTTTAAATAAAGAATTAATAGATTGGGCTACCTATATATTTACGATGACATCAGCTCATAAGAATATAATTGTTTCACAATTCCCAACATCAAAGGGTAAAACATTTACTCTGAAGGAGTTTGCAACTTCAACGATGAACGGAGATGTAACAGATCCATACGGAGGATCAGTTGAGGTATACAGAGAAACATATGCAGAGTTAGAAGCTTTACTAGAAAAAATGATAGAGAAACTAAAGTAAAAGATGTTAATAAGAGCGTGGGGGAAAGAGTGTGGAAAAGAAAAAACATTATAAGTTCAGTCTTCGAAAAAAATTAGCGTTATTTATTACCGTTTTGGCCATTATTACGTATTCTACAAGTGCTTTTTGTTTATATTTCCTATATCCTGCCATTGAAGATAGCATAAAAATTAATTCGTTGTTATTTAACATTATCACATTGCTATTAGGTGTATTTTGGTCAGGATTTTTAGGATTCTTAGCAGCTGGCTTTATTATTAGACCTTTAAAGAAGTTGGAAAAAGGGGCTATGGAAGTTGCTCATGGGAATATTAGTAATGACATAGAAATTTCTAAATCAGATGATGAAGTGAAATCATTAGGTTTGGCTTTTAATCATATGCTTTATAGCTTAAGAGATATGGTCAAGACTATCGAAAATAATTTTGAAGAAACCAATCAAACAGTTAAAACCATTTCATCGGAAACAGAAAAGGCAAAGGGATATTCATTGTCTATCTCTAGTTCAGTAAAAGAGATTTCAAGTGGAGCAGAAGTTTCCGCACAATCTGTTCAAGCAGCCGCTGAGTCTGTGGAGGAAGCAATGAAAGTTGCACAATCTGTAGAGGAAAAGGCAAATATGTCTCAACAAGTATCCACACAGATGAAAGAACAATTAACAGAAACCAATAAGGTCATTCGTTCATTAGTAAGTGGAATAAGAGAAATGGTAGAAGAGAATAATCATTCCCTTGTATCGGTAAAGAGTTTAGAAGAACATTCGAGAGAAATCGAAGAAGTTTTAAAACTGGTAGGAGAAATAGCATCACAGACGAATCTATTAGCGCTAAATGCCTCTATAGAAGCAGCTAGGGCTGGAGAACATGGAGCAGGATTTAGTGTAGTTGCTGAAGAAGTGAGAAGATTAGCAGACGAAAGTAGTAAAGCTGTAGATGGTATTGCAGAGATTATTAAGAATATGCAGGCAGAGGTAAAGAACGTTGTAGAACAAATTTCTACTCAAGTTGAAAATGCTAAACAAAAAGCGGAAAATGGAGAAAAAACAAGCGTTGTTTTCACTGAGATGAATAGGACTATTCAACAAATGGTTGGAGCAACGGCAGATATTACTGAGCTTATTCATAAACAAAAGCAACAAATTTACGAAACTTCACAGCAAGCGCAAGAAGTTGCTGCCATTTCTGAGGAAACTGCAGCGGGAACACAACAAGTAACACACATAACGGAAAATCAAACAGAACTGATTGGCAAGGTTGATCATTTAGCATTAAAATTACAAGATAATGCAAAGGAACTGCAAAAGACTATATTTAGGTTTAAAGTCTAATAATCACGAGTAGAATAATATGCTATCCTTATGGAAGAATACAAATGGATTAGGATTTATATGTAGGGAGTGTTTTTCATGGAAAAAGAAACACTTAAATTAGAGGAACAACTAGAAAAGATATTAGAGGAATATCAAGAACAGGCTAATCTATCTTCTCAACATCTTTTTGTAATTGGTTGTAGTACGAGTGAAGTATTAGGTCATAGAATTGGTACGGCAGGAACAGATGAAGTTGCAGCAGTCATTTTTAAGAAGTTACAGGATTTTCAACGGAAAG
>DATMFU010000452.1:0-5264 GCA_035556015.1 Niallia sp.
TGCCTCTTTTTCTTTTATACAAGTCTAAAAATATGAGAAGGATAGGACTGGTGAAAAAATGAAGGTAAATAGAGATTTACTCTTATTAGAGGAAAGTATTAAAAATGGAGACCTTGCACAAGCTAGAAGAATTATTGAACTAAATATGATGCACTTTAAAACACCTAGAATTCGTAATCAATTAAGCATAGAAGCCCTAACGCTTTTAAATATGGTTGTTCAGTTTAATGATAGTAGCACAAATGAGATTTATTCAAGAAAAACACAGCTCATCATTGGATATATTAATAACCTTGCACGTAAAGGCCACTTAACGTCCCTTAAACACTATGCTTCATTTCATGATGAATTACTATCCAACCCCAAAATATATAACTTACTAAATGCAGATGCAAAAATATTTATTGCTCCACCGAATCAAAAAGATTAAACCCTTAAATCAATCTTCCTTTTCTGATAATGAAGAACTGATATCAACATATTTCTGATAAATAAAGATTGCTAATCAATACCTCAACTCATTCACAAAAGAGAGAAGCCATGTCATTTTAGTCCAGAACAGAGCAAACTATTGCAAATTTTTATTTGTACCGCCACTCTCTATATTAAATTTACTCATTTCTTTTTGAATGATCTCTTCGTTTGTATATCCTTTCTTGTATTAAAAGTATAATTGTCGAAACTATTATGTTTTAGAAATTTTCGTTTATAGTGGGCGTATTTCCTTCATTTTTGGATTTTTATCACATATTAGTAGGAGTTAATAATGAAAACAAATGGTTTCCCCCTTGAAGAGTTACAATTTAAAATTGAAGACTTGAGAAGCCACATGATTGCGACAGGACAATTAAAGGGGCTAACTCATCCTGATACAATTAAATTAAGTCAGAAGTTAGATGTTTTATTGAATGAATATCAAAAACAAATCGAAATGACCCTTATTATTCCTGTGAATCCTCTTTTTAATAGACCTTTACTTTAAATTGTTAAATTTAACAATATTTTCTAATAATTAACCTAGAAATCTAATTCCCTTAAAAGGTGTTGCTTCATAATTCTGCCCTTTCGAGAAAAAACCTGTTCGATCCCCTGGAAATGCGCCTGATTTTTGAAGACTGTTATCCAACTAAAGCCTCCGCCAAGCTCAATAAGAACTATTTTAAATAGGGACAACGAGTTGCAAGTTGCCCCAATGTCCCACCTAAAAGAGCGTTGGTCCCGTTTTACCAACGCACATCATTTCTCATCTATTCTTCTATTTAAGTACTCAAGAACTTACGTTTATATTACACTTTCTTTTTCTTTAACCTGTTTAACTTCCACCTCAATAGCTCCAGTTTTTATATCTTCAGTAACTACTTTAGTGAATTCATCTGGTGCAACTGAACCTTTTATTTTCATTGCGATATAGTATACGATCATTGAGACTATTAATGATTGCACAGCAGGTAGTCCAAATGGATATACATATTGAGTAAGGTAACCAATATAAGTTCCGACAACTAACGCGATTGTTGCCATCCAATTCCATCCTTTGTTGTCAGCCCATTGTTGTTTACGTATTAAGAAGAAATCGCTCATCATGACACCTGCAATTGCTGGATAAATCAATGCTGTCATATATAAGAAATCTGTAAAATAATCTAGAATTCCTGCAAGAGCTATGATAATGGCAATAACTGTTCCTCCTAAAGTTAAAAGAGCACGGCCTTTCCCAGAATTTACATTTAACATATTGGCTAACGCTAAGCCCATGCTATAGTTATTTACAATTTGACTTGTCCAAGTTGCAAACCATAGGATTAAGAACCCCCACACAGGGAATCCCATATTTAGCATAACGGTTACAATATCCGCTTCTCCTACCCCTACAGACATAATTGCTCCAACATAAAATAAAGGAATTCCTACACCAATAATTCCTATAGGGATAATTAAATTATCACTAACTTTTGGCTTTGCATATCTAGTATAATCTGATGCAATTACCCATTGAGATACATTAACGCCAATTACAAGACTTATTGCTGCCAAGATTGTCATATTAGGTTCAGGATCCCAAGAAGAAATTGTTTCCCAACCCATATTCTTAAACGCTAAATAGATGCCACCAATAATTAGAATAAGACCCGCTGGCACCGCAATATAATCTGTCCATTTCATTGATGAGTATCCAATGATTGCTGGCAGAGCAAATAGTGCACCTGCTATTATGGTAATTAATGCCCATGAAAACCATTCGGTCGTATAATCGATTCCAAACATTGCAGAAATAGCATTCCCTGCAACTGCTGTTTGAAGAGCCCACCACCCCATAGAAACTACAAAAATAGTCAATCCTACGATAAATCTAGCTTGAAGTGCACCAAAGCTTGATTTTGCAATAACCGATGATGAACGACCCGTTTTCGCACCCATATACCCCTGAACAAAATTTCCTGGCCATTGAAAGATAACCATCGACACTAATACTATTAATAGTATTTCTGTTAAAGAGAACCCCCCTGCGAGAGAAGCTCCTACCATTAATACTGGTATTGTAAACTCAAGACCCCCAAATATCATCGTTGGTGTCATCCAGTGTTGTCGTTCATTTAAAGGTACTGCAGATAAAGCCTCATCTTTACCAATTGTTGATTTTTTTTCGACTTCATTCATACACTTCACCACTCTTCTGAATTTTCTGAACAATATATCCGAAACTATTCTTTTACAATTAGCTCTCTAGGGTAATGATTAATACACTCAAAGCCAGTTTCTGTAACCACTACAATATCTTCAATTCTTACGCCGAACTGATCAGAAAGATAAATTCCTGGCTCCACGCTAATCACCATACCTTCCTCAAGAAGTTGGTCATTATTAAACGTCACAAATGGCTCCTCATGAACTTCTATTCCTAGTCCATGTCCTGTTCTGTGGGTAAATTGTGGTCCGTAACCAGCCTCAGTAATGATATCTCTTGCTACTTTATCAATCTCTTTTAATGAGATCCCTGGTCTAATCGCTTTAATCGCCTCTTCTTGGGCAACCAAAACAGTATTGTATACTTCTTTCATTTCTTCACTTATATGATCGCCAATCAATATCGTTCTCGTAATATCTGAACAATAGTGATCTTTAATACCACCTAAATCAATCACCACCATATCTCCGTTTGATATTTTTGTATCATCTGGGGAATGGTGAGGAATTGCTCCATTTTTCCCTGCACCTACTATAGGATTAAAGGACATCTTCTCAACATTGTGAGTTTTAAATAACCGTTTGATTTCATTAACCACTTCTGATTCAGTCATACCCGCTTTAATGAAATCTATTGTTTTACCCATAACATCATTAGCTATCGCACCTGATTTTTTTAGTAATTCTATCTCGTGTTTATCTTTTTTTACCCGAAGCTTACCTATAACACTAGTACTATCTACAAATGTCATATTGTTATTCATTTTCATTAAATTTATTAGATTTTGGCTTGGCCATTGGTTATCAATAGATATTACTCCTGCTCTAGGTAGCAACTTTTCTAATATCTGAATGGATTGGTCGCCATCCTTCCAAAGTACTGTTTTAAATAGGCTTGGATGATCAATCTCTTCTTTTGACATTTCATGTATCACCATAATGGGCTGTCCAACTTTGTTAATTAAAATTGCCTGTAATCGTTCATGGGAATCTAACCAAGTTCCACTAAAATAAAAAAAATTTGTTGGAGATGTTACTAAAAGTGCATCCAATTCTAATTCTTCTAAAATACCTTGAGCCTTTTCAATACGATTTTGATAAAGCAATTGATCTATCTCCTTTTTAATAGATTCCTTCTATTACTGGCAATTAAATAATAGAAGGAATCTTGTCTTTTCTTATCTAGAAACTAATGCCCATACGATTTCGCATTCTTCTTCGCCATCGTTGTATGCCCAATGTTCTTCTCCGTGTGGAATAAATGTTGCCTGTCCAGCTGCCACTCTATATTCCTTTCCACCACTCATGGTTACCATAGAACCTTTTATTACGAAGCCATACTCATCCTCACTATGAGATCCAGTACCTTCTAACGGGATTCTAGCTCCAGGCGGAATCGTTACTGTTCCAAAAGAAGCTTTTCCTCCCTCAACGACCGAATCATCAAAAATAGTTTTTAAAACAACTCCCGGTTTGTCACTTTTTTTCACTTCACTAGTTGCTACAATCTCCATTTAAACATCCTCCCTTTGTTGACGTTCTAATGATAATTCCACTACTTCTAGCGTTTCGGGATTTAAAGTCACACCATAGTCTTTTTGGGCTTGTTCAACCGTGATATATTCGTTTTTCACATCCCAAATTACTTTATCGATTGGTCGGTCTAACGGATTTCCGTATCCACCACCTGTACCTGTAACAAGTCTTGTGACATCATTTTTGCTTAACGGATATTGATTATACTTTCCAAACGGTTCTGAAGTTTCTCCGTTACTTTTAATGAATTCAAAGTAGTTAGTAGAACCTTCTTTACCTTCATTTGTTCCCCAAGTGTTATATTTATGACGACCAAAGGATCCTGTAAAGTATTGATTGTCTGTTAACGAGCGATATGCTCTTTTAACTCCATATCCACCTCGAAACTCTCCAGCGCCCATTCCATCTGTATTTAAACTATACTCATCTACCAAAACACCATTTCTTGTTTCACAAACTTCAACAGGAATATTAAATGTTTCTCCATCTAAGATACAGAACTGACCTGAGGCACCATCTTTTTCTTGATCTCCTCCCCATCCTCCTACAGAAGGTTCAACGATTAAAAATGGTTCATTTGTGTCCTGATGTTTCCCACCAAGAATAGCAACACAAACCGATAAGAAATGACCTGCCGATAAACGATTTGGTACTAATGGAGCTAGAGCTTTCCATACTAAGTCTGTTCCAAACAACATTGACTCCCAATACATCGATACTGGTGCAGGGCGAACTGCATTGAAAATTGAACCTTCATCTGTAATTACACGTAGAGGGCGGAAGGAACCATCGTTTACATCTTGTGATGGATTCGTTATAGCAAGATAAATCGTTCGAACTGCAGAAACTAATCCAGTTAATGTACAGTTAATGGAACCCGTTACTTGAGGATGGCTACCTCTAAAGTCACAAATAAATTCATCATCTGTAATTTCAACCTTTACTTGTACTTTAAATGGTCCCTTTTCAATTCCGTCATCATCAATGTAGTCAACTGCTTCGAAAGTTCCCTTAGGTAAATCTCTTAATGATTTAAGCGCAAT
>DATMFU010000453.1:0-27046 GCA_035556015.1 Niallia sp.
ACAGATCATGTTTTATTTATTGCTGCAGGAGCATTTCATATCTCAAAACCATCTGATCTAATTCCTGAATTACAAGGGCGCTTTCCAATTCGTGTAGAATTGACTAAATTAACAGTTGATGATTTTTACCGTATTTTAGTAGAGCCAGATAATGCATTAATCAAACAATACAAGGCTTTATTACAAACTGAAGGTATAGAAATTGAATTTTCTGACGATGCTATTCGTAAGATTGCAGAAGTAGCATACGAGGTGAATCAGAATACAGATAATATCGGTGCAAGAAGACTTCATACTATTTTAGAGAAATTGTTAGAAGATTTATCATTTGAGGCGCCAGAAATAACATTGGAGAAAATTACAATTACTCCACAGTACGTAGAAGAAAAATTAGGCGTTATTGCAAGAAATAAGGATTTAAGCCAATTTATATTGTAAGCAATCGATATTGCGGATATAATTGTGTTGGTTTTAGCTAACAGGAGGAAAAGTAAATGGATTTATTAACAAAAACAAGAAAGATTAACTCAATGCTTCAGAGAGCTGCAGGGAAGCCGGTAAACTTTAAAGAAATGTCTGAAACATTAAGTGAAGTTATCGAAGCAAATATTTTCGTTGTTAGTAGAAGAGGAAAATTATTAGGTTTCGCAATAAATCAACAAATTGAGAATGATCGTATGAAACAAATGTTAGAGGATCGTCAATTTCCAGAAGAATATACAAATAGCCTTTTCAATATCCAATCTACATCAAGCAATTTAGATGTAGAAAGTGAATATACTGCATTCCCTATTGAAAATAAAGATTTATTTGAAAAAGGTTTAACAACTATCGTGCCAATCATCGGTGGCGGAGAAAGACTTGGAACATTAATCCTTGCTAGATTGCAAGAACAATTCCATGACGATGATTTGATTTTAGCAGAATATGGTGCAACTGTTGTAGGTATGGAAATACTACGCGAAAAAGCAGAAGAAATTGAAGAAGAAGCTAGAAGTAAAGCAGTTGTGCAAATGGCTATAAGTTCATTATCTTATAGTGAATTAGAAGCTATTGAACATATCTTTGAAGAGTTAAATGGTAATGAAGGACTACTAGTAGCTTCTAAAATAGCTGATAGAGTAGGTATTACAAGATCTGTAATAGTTAACGCATTACGTAAATTAGAAAGTGCTGGAGTAATTGAATCACGTTCATTAGGTATGAAAGGTACTTATATTAAAGTGCTTAATGACAAGTTCTTACTTGAGCTTGAAAAATTAAAAACAAACTAATCCTATTTAATAACCCTTTGCGAACAATCGCAAAGGGTTTTTTGTTAGTAATTTTTAATAAAAAAATTATTGCGCTTTTCTAAATAATCAGTCACCAATAGACATGCATATACATCATTCGATAAAATTCGACAATACTTCCATATATTTTTCATTTACATGTCATATATATAACAGGTATATTAATTTCAGCAGAAAAGAAAAAAATAGACCGTTAGTTCTTAGTACCTATGCTAAAAGTAGTCCAATAAATGGATATTCCGTTGATTTTTTGCGAAATGTTCGTTTTTTTTCATAAAATCCTCAAAATTAGTGCTAAAGTATCAGTATATTTAACCGTATTGCCATGGACATATTATTACAAATTCTTTAAAATAGTTTCTATCATGTAAAAAAAACGTCACAAAACAACAAATTTCTACATTTTTCAGAAAATAGATTGAACTATTGAGGTGAACAAAGTTTGGAACTTTTTTCGAAAACGATATCTACACTTGAGAATGCAATTAACTACTCTAATACAAAACAAAAAGTGATTTCTCAAAATATCGCAAATGTTGATACTCCTAACTATAAAGCGAAGGACGTATCATTCAAAGATACATTAACTAAAACAATGGAAGCGAACTTAACGAATGAAAAGCATATTCCATTCACTACTAGTACTAGTGGAGGAACAAAGATATTGACTAAAACTGGAGTTACTTATAATAACAACGGAAATAGTGTAGATATGGATCAAGAGATGACAGATTTAGCAAGTAATCAAATTTATTATAATGCTTTAATAGACAGAATTAGTGGTAAATTCAATACCCTCGAAACAGTGATAAAGGGAGGTAAGTAAGTTGTCTATCTTCAATAGTATTAATACAACGGCATCTGCGTTAACAGCTCAACGTTTGAGAATGGATGTAATTTCATCGAATATGGCAAATGCAGATACGACTAGAGGAAAACTTGTTGATGGAGAATGGCAACCTTATACAAGAAAACAAGTTGTCTTTCAAACAAAGGACAATTCCTCCTCATTTGCTTCGCAATTAAGTGCTGCACAAAGAAATACATCTAGTACGGGAAATGGAGTAAAAGTCACTCAAATCGTAGAAGATGAAACACCGTATGAAATGGTTTATGATCCAGAAAATGCTGATGCAAATGAAGATGGATATGTGGCGATGCCGAATGTCGATCCTCTTCGTGAAATGGTTGACTTAATGAGTGCTTCCAGATCATATGAAGCGAATGTAACAGTATTGAATGCTTCAAAAAGCATGATGATGAAAACATTAGAACTAGGTAAATAATTATTAAAAGGAGTAAATAATGGCTATCAATTTATCTTCCGTATCATCTTCACTACCTTTAACAAACTTAAATAGTACTGCAAAGAGTACAGTAGCAGATGCGCAAAAAAGTTTCGCAAGTTTCTTAAAAGAATCTATTAATAATGTGAACGAAGCTCAAAATGCATCTGATGTATTAACAAATAAATTAGCAAAAGGCGAAGATGTTGATTTATCACAAGTCATGATTGCATCGCAAAAGGCCAGTGTAACATTGCAAGCTACAATGGAAATTCGAAATAAAGCAGTTGAAGCATACCAAGAAATGATGAGAATGTCCGTTTAAACTGATCATGGGCGGTTATTAGCTTTATAAATAATGGTAACCGGGGGAATAAAATGAAAGAGAATATGAACAAACTATTTAATCCATTAACAGAATATTGGGTAAGTCGTACAAAAAAGCAAAAGACTATGTTAATAAGCAGTGTTCTTTTGCTTATTCTTCTGGCCATTTTTGCAACGTATTTCTTTACAAGAGTTAATCTTGTTCCTTTATATAGCAACTTACAACCATCTGAAACAGGTGCGATTAAAGAGAGTTTAGATAGCAAAGGAATAACTTCGGAAATTTCAAATAATGGGACAACAATAAGTGTTCCAGAAGATGTTGTCGATACTTTAAAAGTAGAGCTTGCTTCAGAGGGAATTCCTGAATCTGGAAGTATTGATTATTCCTTTTTTAGTGAAAATGCAAGCTTTGGAATGACAGATAACGAATTTGATGTATTGAAATTAGATGCATTGCAAACAGAAATTTCAAATCTGATTAAAGGAATAGATGGTATTAATGATGCAGATGTAGTCATTACATTACCAGAAGAAAGTGTTTTCGTATCAGATCAAGGTGGAGAAGCTACAGCCTCTATTGTCCTCAATACAAAGCCAGGCTATAACTTCTCAGAAAATCAAATAAAAGGTTTATATACACTTGTATCCAAAAGTGTACCCAATTTACCTACAGATAATATCGTCATCACAAATCAAAATTTTGAGTATTTTGACCTAAATTCTTCAACAACTTCGGGAGCTGATACATTTACAGCCCAAAATAATGTAAAAAAACAGATTGAAAGAGATATACAAAGACAAGTACAAACAATGTTAGGAACATTAATGGGACAGGATAAAGTAGTGGTTTCTGTAACTGCTGATATAGACTTTACCCAAGAAAACAGAGAAGAAAACCTAGTTTCACCAGTTGATGAAGAAAATATGGCAGGTATTGCTGTAAGTGCCCAAAACATTACAGAAACATACACAGGTGATAATGCTGCTGAAGCCGGTGGTGTAGTACAAGCAGAACAAGAAACAGACACTACTACCTATAATACAGACTCTACCGGTTCTGGAAATGGTGATTATGAAAAAGTAGAAGAAACAGTTAATAGTGAAGTAAATCGAATTAAGAAAGAAATTGTTGAAAGTCCTTATAAGGTTCGTGACTTAGGAATACAAGTAATGGTGGAACCACCAAATGCTAACGATACAACTTCTTTATCACAAGAAACGGTTGATGATATTCAAAATATATTAAGTACAGTTGTTAGAACGTCTATCGATAAAACTTCAACTGATGGGGAACAACTTTCAGATGAAGAGATAAATAATAAAATTGCCGTTTCTGTACAGAAATTTAACGGAAAAAATACGATTCAAAACACTGCAGCATCATCTTCCATACCTTGGTGGGTGTATGCAATTGGCGGAGTATTACTTGCAATTATTATTCTATTAATCTTCTTATTTGTACGAGCAAGAAATAAGAAAGTAGAAGTGGAAGAAGAAGAAATTATTCAACCAATTCCTGTGGTTGCTGATGTAAATGAAGAACAAGAAACAGAAGGAACCATTCGTAAAAAGCAATTAGAAAAAATGGCGAAAGAAAAGCCAGAAGACTTTGCTAAACTACTACGCAGTTGGATTACAGAAGATTAAGGAGTGAACTAATTGGCTAGAAGAGAATCAAATGAGCTAACGGGAAAACAAAAGGCTGCCATTCTCCTTATTTCACTAGGTCCTGATGTAGCAGCATCTGTTTATAAACATTTAAGCGAAGAGGAAATTGAACAATTGTCTCTAGAAATTTCTGGAGTTCGTAAAGTTGATACTTCTTCAAAAGAAAATGTGTTAGAAGAATTTCATAATATCGCCCTTGCACAAGATTATATTTCCCAGGGTGGTATTGGATATGCCAAAACCGTTTTAGAAAAAGCACTAGGAACAGAACAAGCTAACATAATCTTAAATAGGCTAACATCTTCACTACAAGTAAGGCCATTTGATTTTGCAAGAAAAGCGGATCCGGGCCAAATTTTGAATTTTATTCAAAATGAACACCCGCAGACAATTGCTCTCATTTTGTCTTATTTAGAACCTTCTCAGGCTGGCCAAATATTATCTGAGCTACCTCAGGATGTACAAGCAGATATTGCTAAGAGAATAGCTGTAATGGATAGTACCTCACCAGAAATCATTAATGAGGTGGAGCAAGTTTTGGAAAGGAAGTTATCTAGTACTGTTACTCAAGATTACACACAAACTGGTGGTATAGAAGCAGTTGTGGAAGTTCTAAACGGTGTAGATAGATCGACAGAACGCACCATTTTAGATGCCCTTGAAATTCAAGATCCAGAATTAGCAGAGGAAATCAAGAAGCGTATGTTTGTCTTTGAAGATATTGTTACATTGGATAATCGGGCAATTCAACGAATTATTCGTGATTGTGAAAATGAAGATCTTATGCTCGCGCTTAAAGTTTCTGGCGATGAAGTTAAAGAAATCGTCTTTAGCAATATGTCTACTAGAATGGTAGAGTCCTTTAAGGAAGAAATGGAATATATGGGACCAGTACGCTTAAAAGATGTGGAAGAAGCACAATCCAGAATCGTTTCTATCATTAGACGTCTTGAAGATGCGGGAGAAATCGTCGTAGCTCGTGGCGGAGGAGATGATATTATTGTCTAGGATATTCAAGTCGACATGGGCACCGCAAACGGACAGTGAAGAGAAAGTAATTAATATAAAATATATTGATTCTGTTCATGTTGATTCTAAGGTAAGCCAAGAGTTAGCCTATGGAGAATATCAACAAATAATTGATAGAGCAAAGAATGAAGCAGAACAAATAAAACAACAAGCCAACTTAGAGTTAGACCAAGCTAGAGAACAGATTTCCCAGATGCAAGACAATTGGGAACAAGAAAAGTTCAACCTTATTCAACAAGCTCAAGCAGAAGGATATCAAGTTGGATTTGAACAAGGTCAGAATATAGGTTATCAAGAAGTATCAAGTTTGATTCAACAAGCAAAGGAAACTGTTGATGCTAGTAAAACAGACTATGATAAGTATTTACAATCTGCAGAAACTACAATCTTAAATTTAAGTCTAAAAGTAGCGAACAAAATAATAAATCGCTCAATCGAGCAAGATGAAGAATACTTTCTAAGCTTAGTACAGAAAGCATTGCGAGAAGTAAGGAAACATAAAGAAATTCAATTACATGTTCATCCAACTCATTACAAACGAATATTGGCTGAAAAGGAAGAATTACTTCAATTGTTTCCAGCGCAGCCTAATTTATATATTTTCCCTGACGAATCTTTGTCTCAAAATGGCTGTGTGATTGAAACAGCTAGCGGACAACTAGATGCAACAGTTGATACTCAATTAACCATAATCAAAGAAAAGTTAGTTGAATTACTGGAGAGTGAGTAGAAAATGCGAGCAGAAGATTTAATAGATTCCCTTTCAGCACTAGATTCGTATAAGCATTATGGAAGAGTGAAAAAAGTGGTTGGGTTAATGATTGAATCTCAAGGACCTGAAAGTTCCATTGGTGATGTATGTAATATCCATATAGGGACTAAAAATAAGCGAGTGATAAAAGCAGAGGTAGTAGGGTTTAATGATGATAATATCATTCTTATGCCCTATACGACTGTTAGTGATATTTCACCTGGATGTTTAGTCGAAGGAACATCAGAACCGTTAGAAATTAAGATAGGCCCAGATTTAATTGGAACAGCAGTTGATGCCCTTGGGATACCTTTGGATGGCTCTTCATTACCGAAAGGGCTAAAATCGGTACCTATCGATCAAGATCCACCAAATCCATTAAAAAGACCACCAATTTCTAATTCTATAGAAGTAGGTGTCCGACTAATTGATGGACTTCTTACCGTAGGAACTGGGCAGAGAATTGGTATATTTGCTGGTAGTGGTGTCGGGAAGAGTACATTACTAGGGATGATTGCTAGAAATACGAAAGCAGATTTAAATGTTATTGCTTTAATAGGTGAGCGTGGAAGAGAAGTTAGGGAATTTATTGAACGTGACTTAGGCCCAGAAGGATTAAAAAGGTCCATTGTTGTTGTAGCTACATCTGATCAACCAGCATTAATGCGAATTAAAGGTGCATATACTGCAACAGCAATAGCTGAATATTTTCGCGATAAGGGATTAAATGTCATGCTCATGATGGACTCTGTAACTCGTGTAGCAATGGCACAGAGGGAAGTCGGCTTAGCAATAGGAGAACCTCCTACTACAAAAGGATATACACCTTCTGTCTTTGCTATACTACCTAAATTATTAGAAAGAACAGGCACAAATGAATACGGAAGTATTACAGCATTTTATACTGTTTTGGTGGATGGCGATGATATGAATGAGCCAATTGCGGATACAGTTCGAGGAATCTTAGATGGGCATTTTGTGTTAGATAGAAATTTAGCGAATAAAGGGCAATATCCAGCAGTAAATGTCTTGAAAAGTGTCAGTAGGGTTATGAATCATATTGTTCCTAAAGAACATGTGAAAGCAGCAGAACGGTTAAGAGATCTTTTAAGTACTTATATGAATTCAGAAGACCTTATTAATATCGGAGCATATAAAAAAGGATCTTCAAAAGAAATAGATAGTGCCATAAGATTATATCCTAGTATTCTTTCCTATATAAAACAGTCTACAGACGAGAAAGTATCTATTGAGGAAAGTCTTCAATCCTTATTAACACTAGTTGCAGAGGGATAAATATGAGTTATCAATTTAAATTTGAAAAAATTTTAAACATAAGAGAAAGAGAAAAAGAAGAAGCGGGCTCTGTGTATAATCAATCGGTGAAGCGATTTGAAGAGGCTGCAGAGCATTTATATGAATTATTAAAAAGAAAGGAAGATCTGGAGAGTTTTCAAGCGAGTAAATTAGCTACAGGTCTTTCTGTTCAAGAAATAAGACATAACCAACAATTTATTGGTAATTTATCTAAGACTATTGAACATAGCCAAAAAGTTGTTCAAAATGCGCGTAATTCTATGAGTTTTTATCAAGAAAAACTTCTGGAAAAAAACATAGAAGTAAAGAAATATATAAAAATTAAAGAAAAAGATTTTGAGAACTACGCTTTTATAGAAAAAGCAGAAGAAGCCAAACAAATGGATGAAATCTCTTTGCAACAGTATATGCAGCATGAAAAGGTAGGTGGTTAAGTGGAAAATTCATTCGAAGAAAAAAAGAAGCCATTTAACTTCTTTCAACGATTTATATTAGTAGCTGTTATTCCAACTATTTTTGCTATTATTGTTCTAGTTATATTGCTGACTTTTGCAGGAGTTGATGTTGCTAAACAAGGAAAGGAATTAATGAATCATATCCCTTTTCTAAGTTCTGAGGAAGTAAGTACAGAAAAAATGTTAGAGAACAATAAAAGCACTATCTCCTCCTTACAAGGAAAATTAAAAGAGCAAGAATCTCAAATAGAAACATTGGAAAAACAGTTAGAAGATAGTGAAAATCGAGTTCAAGAAGCAAATGTTGAAAAAGAAAAATTACAAAGTGAATTAATGTCACTAAAATCTTCTAAAGAAGAAACACAAAAGGTACTTTCTGAAATGGTAAAGACATATGAAACCATGTCAGCAAAGAAAGCTGCATCTATTCTTTCTGCAATGAGTGAAAATGAGGCGCTTAAAATTTTGGCGGAGCTAAAGCCCGCTAAACTTGCGTCCATTTTAGAAAAAATGGAACCATCTGTTGCTTCTAAATATACGGAATTATTATCCAATAATACTAAAGATACAGCTAACACTGGATCTAGTAGTAACGAATAAAAGAATAAAATGAAAGGGGGTGAAAACATGCAGTTAGGTATGATTAACTCCATGTTAAAAACTGACTTAAAATCTATTAATCCATCAGGTTCTGTTGAAGCAAAAGGAAGTCTATTCCAAGGTTTATTGAATTCAGTTAATAGTAATTCACTTCAGAATTCAGTAATAAATACAGAGGAATTTGAAAAACAACAACAAAAAAATGAATTAAGTAAATTAATGCAAATATTGAATAACGAAGAATTGATGCCAAGTAGTGTAAACGAAATGGAAGATATAGACACCAAATTAACTGAACCGTCTAATCAGCTTTTTTCTACATTACAAGAGTTAATAAAAAATTATAGCAAAGAATCTGAAGTGGATACTCTTACACAATCAATGGAAAATACGGATATTGATACAGTTGTAAATAGTATTCTCCAAAACTTAGAAGAAAAAATAATGAAAGTGTTAAAAAATGATGATACTTCCCTATCAGGCCATGAAAATACTGATATGGCAACGTTATTCACAGATCTTAAAAAACTTGAAAATATAGCGAACACAGATGAAGAAATATCATCTGGAAAAGAAGTAGTAGAAACAGTACAAATCATGCAACAGTTTGTTCAATTCTTGATTAATAAGCTTAATCCAGATAGTACTATTTCTAATCCGACTTTTGCAAGTAAAATGCCTAATTTGCTTTCTGGTGATGGTTTAAACTTATATAAAGTCCATTTTAAGACAGTGGAAAATACAAACCAGAACGTAAAGGCTAGTCCATCTTCATTACTTCATTCTACGGAAGGGGAAGCTACTAGATTACAAGATAAAGGGAGCATTTCATTATTGGAAGAAAGTATGGTCCAACAGAAAATAATGGCTGTTCAACCAAACTCTGTTCCAGATGAAAAATCGGTTCCGTCAAGTATTTCTAGTTCTTCTGAAATAGAAGAAAGTAAAGGTATGAATCTTTTATCTAATAACAGGATGGCAATGGATTTAAACCAGCAAAATATGGAGATAAGTAACAGTAAAAATGCCGAACCAGCTGAATCAGTAAAAATTGTACCTTTTGTATCTGCTAATAGTGCATTAGTACAAAAGGATGAAAACAGTTCGACTCTTAATAATGATGTTCCAGTAACGAAACAAGTAGATGAATTAAATGAAGGTATAAGTAAGAATTCCTATTTGTTTAATTCTAAAAATAGCCTTGATAGTAGAAAACCAATAGATATAGTTAATAATCTAAATGTGGAGACTACTTCACAAAATGGTAATCTTGATGAACTAGCAAATAGAGAAAATAGTTCATTTATAAAAGAAGATGACAGTCAAGTAACAAAGCAATTTGTTCATTTTAATGAAGGAAATAAAGGGAATGCTTCTATATTTATTCCGAAAAAAGATGCTCTTAGTAATAATCTGATGAGTACTTCCAATCATTTGGATAAACAGTTTATTTCACAAAATAGCAATCTGGATGAGCTAGGAACAGGCTGGAACGAGACACAAGAAATAGTAGAAGAGCAAGCTGTACTAGAGGATAATAAAGGGGCCATTTTCAATAAATATTTTCCAATTGATAGACAGTCATTATCTATACAAAATAGCCTACTTCAAGAAAATAAAGGCAAAGTTATAACGAATAAGTTAACTCAAGAGGTAATTATCCCACAATTAGAACAATCGATGGATGATGGAACAAATAAGAGACAATTGGATGGTAAGACGAAGCCAGCTCTTAAGTCTTTTATCTCTGCTATTATGACAGAATTAAATAAACCTATCTCATCAAAGGGACAAACGTTAAATAACGTACAGAAAGTAATAAACCCCTTGTTAGTTGGATCACTTGTAAAATCAGAAAAAGAGTTAACAAAAAGTGTTGCTTTTAGTAAACAAGAAGTAGCAAAGACAATAGAAACAGAGACAAAAACTTTTCCAAGCATACAGCATACGTTTATGAAACAAGAACCACTCGTTTTATTAACAAACTCTGGCTCTGGACAAGTAGTACGATCTGTAAATTTAGAACAGCAGTTTGAAAAAATCTTATCCAATAGTCAATTTACAAAATTGGGAGATACTCAAACATTATCCATTCGACTAGCACCAGACCATCTAGGATCAATTCGTATAGAGATAATCCAAAATGATGGAAATATGATAGCTAAAATATATACGGCTTCTGCTGAAGCAAAAGAAGTACTCGATTCACAATTATCAAGCTTAAAACATGGTTTAAATGCACAAAACCTTCAAGTAGATAAACTGGATGTTGTTTTAACTTCTCAACAGCAAGAAAAAACGAATAAAGATCCAAATCAACAACAACAAGAACAAGCTCCATCCCACAGAGAAAAACATCAACCAGATGAGGATGAAGAAAAGCGCAAGAAAAAGTTTATCGAAGAATTATTGAATATAGAAATGGAAATTTAGAGGAGTAAAATCAATGGCAAATACAATTAATGACTCTTCACTTTATCTATCAGACTATAAGGCATCCACACAAAACACTGGAAGTTCTAGTTTAGGTAAAGATGATTTCTTGAAAATCTTGGTTACGCAATTACAAAACCAAGATCCAACGTCTCCAATGGAAGACAAAGAATTCATAGCCCAAATGGCACAGTTTTCTAGCTTAGAGCAAATGCAGAATTTAAACACGACCATGTCTAACTTTATTACACTACAAACTCAGGCAAACTTAATCTCTTACGGTCAATTTATCGGGCAAGAAGTAAATTGGAATAAAATAGAGACGGATAAATCAGGTGCAGAAACATATGTATCTGGCTCTGGAAAAGTAACTAGCATCGCATATAAAGATGATAGTGTAGAGTTTTCTTTAGAAGATGGAACAGTTGTTTCTCCTGCAAATATTTCTAGTATGAATGCTAATTCGGAAGAAAATAGTTTAGTGTTAGCAAGTCAGTTAATAGGGAAAACCATTTCTTATTTAAATGACGAAAAAGAAGTAAGTAGTAAAGTGCTATCTGTCTCTTTAAAAAATGGACAGATTCAATTAACACTAAACGATGAAGGGAAAAGTCAGATTACATCTGGCCAGATATTAAAAATTGAATAGGAAGTGATTAGATGGATAAGTCAATTTATCCTTCATTAAAATCACAAGTTGCAATTAAGAACGGTATAGATGCGATTAAAGCAAAGTCTAATCAAAATAAATCGCAAAATATATCATCCTTTTCTACTCATTTTCATCAATCCATTGCAAGCTTAGATAAGTTAAGTATTAGTAAGCATGCAAATGAAAGACTTCAGCAAAGAGGCATTGTCATTGATGATGCAAAGTGGAAGACTATTGAGGAAAAAGTATCCCAAGCAAAAAAAATGGGAGTAAAAGAATCATTAGTTCTGTTAAATGATGCTGCACTCATTGTAAGTGCAAAAAATAATACCGTTATTACTGCAATGGATAGACAAGAAGCAAGTAACCAAATTTTCACCAATATAAATGGAACAATTGTTTTAAATTAATGGGGCTGGACCAATACATGGAGGCCAATAACTGCTGATTGATAGATGCAGTTCAAATTGAAGGGAGATATTATCGTATGTTACGTTCATTATATTCAGGTATCAGTGGAATGAAAAACTTTCAAACAAAATTAGATGTGACAGGTAACAACATTGCAAATGTTAACACTTATGGGTATAAAAAAGGTCGTGTTACATTCAGTGATTTATTAAGCCAAACATCTGCTGGTGCAACTGCACCTGCTGCAAATGCTGGGGGTACAAATGCTAAGCAAGTAGGTTTAGGTTCACAGTTAGCTTCAATTGATACAATCCAAACACAAGGTAGTATGCAAACAACTAATAGAACGTTAGATTTAAGTATTTCTGGAGAAGGGTTCTTTGTTCTTGAAGATGGTGCTGGTTCTCAATCTTATACTCGAGCAGGTAACTTCTATTTAGATGCTAATAGAAACATCGTAAGCAGTGAAGGTCAAATTCTTCAAGTAGCAAATGGTATCCAGGAAGGTGCAAACGGAGCTGTTACTGGAACTGGACAAGCAGTAGGAGGAACGGTTATTCCAAGTTCTGCACAAAGCTTTAGTATTGGTTCTAATGGAACAATTACGTATGTTGATGCCAATGGTGATACACAAAATGCAGGTCAAATCTTAATGGCAAAAGTATCTAACCCAGAAGGCTTAACTAAAGTAGGCGGTAATAGATACCAACTTTCTGCTAACTCTGGTGACCTTGCTGGGAATGCACTACCATATGGTGGGCTTGTTACTTCTGGTGATGTTGGTACTGGTACAATCAATAGTGGATATCTTGAAATGTCAAACGTTGACTTATCAGAAGAATTTACAGATATGATTGTTGCACAAAGAGGATTCCAAGCAAATACAAAGATTATCACAACTTCTGATGAAATCTTACAAGAATTAGTTAATTTAAAACGATAATTTAATTGGAGGATAGAGGCTAACATCAGAGTTAGCCTCTAGTATAGAAAATTGATTAATCTAACTAAATTAAATGGAAAAAAATTTTTATTAAATGTGCTATTTATCGAAACGGTTGAATCTTTTCCTGATACTACAATAACTTTAACAAATGGAAATAAGTATGTTGTTAAAGAAAAGGAAGAGGAAGTGCTTCAGTTAATAAATAAATTTTATCAAAAAGTAAACCTCTTTGGATTACCTGAATTGGGAGAGAACTACAGTGAAGAATAATAAAATCATTATTATTATGCTCATACTATTATTAACGATTACTTTAGTTGGTGCAGGTGCATTTATCTACATTTGGAAATTTTCTGGTGATAAAGAAAAAGCACCTTCTATTGAAGAAATTGTAGAAAGTTCAGTAGATATTGAAGAGATAACAACAAACTTAGCAACTGACAATTTTATTCGTATATCCTTTAAGATTCAAACAGATAGTAAAAAAGCAAAAGAAGAATTAGAAAAAAGAGATTTCCAAGTAAAGAATATTATTATTCAAGAATTGTCTGAGAAAAAACCTGAAGATTTAAAAGGTAAAGAAGGGCAAGCTAAATTGGAGAACAATCTTAAGGATAAAATTAATGAACTAATGCAAGATGGCAAAGTAGTACATGTTTATATTGTAAACTCTCTACTCCAATAAAATAGATTAGAAAAATGATGGAGGTGAGTATTTTTGTCAAATGATATTTTATCTCAAAGTGAAATAGACGCGCTATTATCTGCATTATCGAGTGGGGAAATGGATGCAGATGAGTTAAAAAAAGAGCAACAGGAAAAGAAAGTTAAGGTATATGATTTTAAACGTGCTTTACGTTTTTCTAAAGACCAAATTAGAAGTTTAACGAGAATTCATGAGAATTTTGCTCGATTATTGACTACTTTTTTCTCTGCTCAATTAAGAACTCTTGTACAGATAACTGTTACATCTGCTGATCAAATACCGTATGAAGAATTTATTCGATCAATACCTAAAATGACGATATTAAATGTATTCGAGGTTCCCCCTTTAGATGGACGTGTATTAATGGAAGTAAATCCAAACATTGCCTACGCAATGATGGACCGTATGATGGGTGGAAGAGGAAGCAGCTTAAATAAAGTCAATAATTTAACAGAAATAGAAACAAAAATTATGTCCAATACTTTTGAAAATGCATTTGATCTTTTTAGAGAAGCATTAGAGGATATTGTAGATATCGAGCCAACACTTGCTGAATTTGAAGTAAATCCACAGTTTTTACAAATGGTTTCACCAAATGAAACAGTTGTAGTTATTTCTTTAAATACAACCATTGGAGAAACGAGTGGAATGATTAATATATGCATTCCACATGTAGTTCTCGAACCAATTATTCCGAAATTATCTGGACACTATTGGATGCAAGCAGAGAAGAAAGAAAGACTACCAGAATTCACTTCAAGATTAGAAGAGAATATACATCAATCAATTGTACCAATTGTAGCAGAGTTAGGAACATCTGATATCACAATCCAAGACTTTTTAATGTTAGATATTGGCGACGTGATTGAAATGAATCAAACAATAGAACAACCCCTGATCATAAAAGTTGGGGATATACCTAAATTTATTGGACAACCTGGAAAGCTCAGTAAGAAGGTTGCTGTTCAAGTATTAGGAACTTTTGAAGGGGGGAAAGAAAATGGTGAGTAAGGATATGCTATCACAAGACGAAATAGATGCTCTATTAAGAGGAGACGATAGTAGCTCAACTCAAGAACAAGAATTAGTTTCAGAACAGTATTTATCAGATTTAGAAAAAGATACATTAGGAGAAATTGGTAACATTTCTTTTGGTAGTTCTGCAACTGCCCTATCTACTTTATTAAATCAAAAAGTAGATATTACCACTCCAAGCGTTAGCGTTGTACAACAAAGTAAGCTTGGAGAAGAATTTCCTCATCCGTATGTTGCTATTCGTGTGAATTATACAGAAGGTTTCTCAGGGATGAACCTACTGGTTATCAAACAATCTGATGCTGCTGTTATCGCAGACTTAATGCTTGGTGGAGATGGACTAACTCAAAAAGAAGAAATATTAAATGAAATTCAATTTAGTGCAGTACAAGAAGCAATGAATCAAATGATGGGTTCAGCGGCAACTTCTATGTCTACCATTTTTGCAAAAAGAGTAGATATCTCACCACCTAGTATTGATATACTCGATTTTAATGGAGGAGAAGGAACAGATAACATTCCTAATGATGATATCTTTGTAAAAATATCTTTCCGTATTAAAATTGGTGATTTAATTGATTCAAATATCATGCAATTATTGCAAATTTCTTTTGCAAAAAGTTTGGTAGAAGGACTATTAAATCCATCAAGCGTCGAAGAAGAAGTTTCCAATACAGGAAATGTAGATTATAATTCTGTATATGAGCCTAAAGAACCAATAGAAGAGACTTATACTGCTCCTCAATCTGTGACTCAAGAAGTATATCATAGTGGAAATGGAGCTAATAATCATTCGGATGGTTCACAGCATCAACAGCAACACTTTGGCTCAAATTCACATACACAAGGTCCGCCACCAAGTGTGCAGCCAGCTGTATTTACTAGTTTTGAAACAGCTCCAAAAATGGAAACAGAAACAAAGAACTTAGATATGCTAATGGATATTCCACTTCAAGTAACAGTGGAACTAGGAAGAACCAAACGATCTGTTAAGGAAATTCTGGAGCTTTCTTCTGGTTCTATTATAGAATTAGACAAATTAGCTGGAGAACCTGTTGATATACTAGTAAATAATCGTTTAGTTGCGCAAGGTGAAGTGGTTGTAATCGATGAGAATTTCGGAGTACGTGTTACCGATATTGTAAGTCAAAAGGACCGATTGAAAAAACTAAGATAAAAATACAGTTGGGGGTTTGGAGAAATGGCACAAAAAATATTAATCGTAGACGATGCCGCTTTTATGAGAATGATGATTAAAGATATCCTTTCAAAGAATGGATATGAAGTAGTAGGCGAAGCTGCAGATGGTCAACAAGCTATTGAAAAATACAAAGAAACGCAACCTGATTTAGTAACAATGGATATAACAATGCCAGAAATGGATGGTATTACTGCATTAAAAGAAATCAAAAAAATTAATCCAAATGCAAAAATAATTATGTGTTCAGCTATGGGACAACAAGCTATGGTAATTGATGCTATCCAAGCAGGTGCGAAAGACTTTATTGTTAAACCATTCCAAGCAGATCGTGTGCTGGAAGCAATCAGTAAAACATTAGGATAAAAAATTAAATTTAGAGGGTGCCGTAAGTGAATAAAGCGTATTTATTTGTTCGATGTTCACTACTCTTAGTTGTTCTGCTAGGCTTTGGAAATAAAGCCTATGCAGAACAAATAGATAAGAATGTATATGATATGTTTCAACAAGATTCAAAAGAAAGTAATAACGAGACAACGGATACAGGAACAAAAGAGGAACAAAAAAAATCTGAGAATTCCACTACCAATAATACTGAAACAAATAATGATCTATTAAGTGATACAACAAACTCAAATAAAGTTGGCGTTTCTATTTGGGATTATATCAAAATGATTTTCGCAACCATCTTTGTGATTTTTTTAATGTATTTTATTCTACGTTTTATCAATAAACGTAACCACTCATTTAAAAATTCACAAGTAATTGAAAATATTGGGGGAACACCATTAGGATCCAACCGATCGATTCAAATTATTAAAGTAGGAAATCGAATATTAGTTGTTGGTGTTGGTGAAAGTATTCAGTTAATTAAAGAGATAGATGATAAAGAAGAATATCGATTAATTCTAGAGGAATATAATCGAAAATTAGATCAACTAGTACAGCCAAGCGATATTGTGACAAAGGTGAAGAATCTTGTTAAGAATAATCACCCTAAAACTGGGCACAAAACCTCTTTTTCAGCACGTTTATCAGAAGAGTTAAAAAAGGTTTCGGAAGAAAGAAAGAAAAAGATGGATGTACTAAGTAAGAAAGGGTCGTCAGATAAAAATGAATGAGTTTATGCAGTCTTTCAGTAACAGTGATCCTGGAAATGTGTCCACTTCCGTTCAATTACTGTTATTATTAACAGTCCTTTCTTTGGCACCCAGTATTATTATTTTACTAACAAGCTTTACTCGAATTGTCATCGTTCTTTCCTTTGTCAGAACGGCGCTTGCAACCCAACAAATGCCTCCAAATCAAGTAATAGTTGGATTAGCACTATTTTTAACCTTTTTTATTATGGCTCCTACTTTCCAGGAAGTAAATGAAAAGGCATTAACGCCATTATTTAATGAGGAAATAACATTAGATGAAGCATATGATAATGCTGCGTTACCACTAAAGGAATTTATGAGTAAGTATACTAGACAAAAAGATCTTGCTTTATTTTTAAACTATACAAAAGCGGAGAGTCCTAAATCCATTGAAGATATACCGTTAACAACATTGGTGCCTGCTTTTGCTATTAGTGAATTGAAAACAGCTTTTCAGATTGGCTTTATGATATTTATACCATTTTTAGTAATTGATATGGTAGTAGCAAGTATTCTCATGTCAATGGGGATGATGATGTTACCTCCAGTTATGATCTCGTTGCCGTTTAAAATTCTATTATTCATTATGGTGGATGGATGGTATTTAGTCGTTAAATCTTTGTTAGAAAGTTTTTAAGAAGGTGGATATATGTCACAAGAAATGGTAATTTCAGTTGCTGAAAAAGGGATAATGACCGTATTACTTGTAAGTGGTCCGTTATTGTTACTTGCCCTTGCTGTTGGTTTGATTATCAGTATATTTCAGGCAACTACTCAAATTCAAGAACAAACACTAGCCTTTGTCCCTAAAATTGTAGCTGTTTTAGTAGGCTTGGTTTTCTTTGGTTCATGGATGTTAAGTCATATGTTAAGTTATACTGAAAATATTTTCTCTAATTTAACAAGGTTTATTGGATAGAAGAAGATGGATGAGCTATTATCAAATATTCCAGCATTTCTTCTTATAGTTGTTCGCGTAACTTCTTTCTTTGTTATGATTCCTATACTTTCTTATCGTACAATACCAAATACATTTAAAGTAGGATTAGGCTTTTTTTTATCACTAATCATGTTTTGGGGAATGGATGTCCCAACATTTACTATTGATTCTGCCTATTATCTTCTGATATTAAAAGAAGCTTTGGTAGGATTGTTAATAGGGTTTAGTGCCAATATGCTTTTTTCTGCTGTACAGATTGCCGGAGGATTAATTGATTTTCAGTTAGGTTTTTCTATTGCAAATGTCATTGATCCTCAGACAGGTGCACAAAGTCCTCTTACAGGTCAGTATTTAACTGTCACTGCAATATTCTTTTTATTAGCAACAAATGGGCATCATTTATTATTAGAGGGTATTTATTATAGTTATCGATTTATCCCGTTGGATCAAGCTTGGATTCATTTCGGAGATGGAAATTTAATCGAGTATTTAATAAAAAACTTTGCATTAATGTTTGCCTTAGCTTTTCAGATGTCCATTCCAGTTGTAGGGAGTATTTTTTTGGTAGATATTGGACTAGGTATTGTTGCGAGAACAGTTCCACAATTAAATATTTTCGTAGTAGGGGTTCCAATTAAAATTATTGCTGGTTTAATTATATTGTTCATTGTGATGGGCGTACTTATGGGAGCAGTATCCGAGCTTTTCTCCATTATTCTAACGATGATGAGAGATTTCATGAATATAATAGGAGGGACAGGATAATGAAACTCCTAACGTTGGATCTACAATTTTTTGCCGGAGAAAAAACTGAAAAGGCTACACCTAAGAAGAGACAAGATACACGAAAAAAAGGACAAGTTGCAAAGAGTCAAGAGATTAATACAGCCGTTGTACTTTTAGTTGTCTTTGGTGTGTTAAGTTTTACTGGTGAATATATGTTAGAAGGCATAATGACAATTATGAATTATGCATTTAGTGATGTTATGCTAACTTCTTTAACGGAGAGTAATTTTAAAACTCTTTTTATCAATATTTTGCTGAAATTTGCATTAGTATTAAGCCCTGTTTTAGCAGCAGCCGTAATAGGAGCAGTTATTTCAAATTATATGCAGGTAGGGGTCTTATTTTCTACAGAATCCATTAAATTCAAGTTAGAAAAAATTAATCCTTTATCTGGTTTTAAACGGATGTTTTCTGTTCGATCTGTAGTAGAACTATTAAAATCTTTACTTAAAATAACAGTGATTGGTCTCGTAACATTTACTGTTTTGTGGGGAAAAATGGATGAAATACTATCCTTATCAAATAAATCCATTGGTTCTACCCTTGTCTCCCTTGCAAAATTAAGTGTCCAAATGGGATTGTATGCATCTTTAGCACTTTTAATATTGGCACTTATGGATTATATGTATCAAAGATATGATTACGAAAAAAACATTCGTATGTCTAAGCAAGATATTAAGGATGAGTACAAAAATATGGAAGGGGACCCATTGATAAGGTCAAAGATTAAGCAGAAACAAAGAGAAATGGCTATGCAACGAATGATGCAGGATGTTCCCACTGCAGATGTGGTTATTACTAACCCTACCCATTATGCGATAGCATTAAAATATGATGAGGATAAATATGATGCTCCATATGTAGTTGCAAAAGGGGTAGACTACGTAGCTCAAAAAATTAAATTAGTCGCTAAAGAGAATAATGTCATGACAGTTGAAAATAGACCACTTGCAAGAGCTATGTATAACCAGGTTGAAATTGGTGATTTAGTTCCTGAAGATTTTTATAAAGCAGTTGCGGAAATTCTTGCATTAGTATATCAAACAAAAGAAAGAACTTGATGTATTAAAGCTTCCGTTCATTATATAAATAAAAAGTTTTAATAAATGTATTTAGTTAGGAGCATAAGAAATGGCAGTAACAAAAGATTTATCGGTAGTCGTTGGGGTCATACTAATAATAGCCATGTTGATTATTCCTTTCCCTACATGGTTATTAAGTATATTAATTTTATTAAATATCACAATAGCACTACTTATTCTTTTATTAACCATGAATATGAGAGAGCCACTTGAATTCTCTATTTTTCCTTCTCTTTTGTTATTAACTACGTTGTTTCGATTGGGACTCAATGTTTCTACTACTCGCTCCATTCTTTCTACAGGAGATGCTGGTGGAGTTGTTCATACTTTTGGAACATTCGTTGTTGGTGGAAATATAGCAGTTGGATTAGTGGTTTTTTTAATTCTTGTTATTATTCAGTTTGTCGTAATTACAAAAGGTTCCGAACGTGTTTCAGAAGTGGCAGCACGTTTCACTTTAGATGCGATGCCTGGTAAACAAATGAGTATCGATGCAGATTTAAATGCAGGGATGATCTCAGAACAAGAAGCTAGACAAAGAAGAGAAAAGGTAAGTAAAGAAGCAGATTTTTACGGTTCTATGGACGGTGCAAGTAAATTTGTAAAAGGTGATGCCATAGCTGGTATTATCATTGTTTTTATTAACTTGATTTTTGGAATCGTGATAGGGATGCTGCAACTTGATATGTCGGCAGGGGATGCTGCCCTACATTTTTCCTTGCTTTCTGTGGGTGATGGTATTGTTAGCCAAATACCTGCTCTTTTAATTTCAACTGCTACTGGTATTGTTGTAACTAGGGCTGCATCAGAAGGTAACTTGGGTTCAGATATTACGTCCCAACTACTCGCATACCCGAAAATGTTATATGTTGCAGGAGTAACAATTTTTCTTCTTGGCCTATTTACCCCGATTGATGATTTCTTAACAATTCCGATTGCAATATTACTCATATTCGGTGCTTATAATCTAACGAAGAAGCCAAAAGAGGACTTAGAGCAATTACAGGAAATAGAAGAAGAAATACAAACAGATGAATTAAAAAGTCCTGAAAGTGTTGTTAGTTTATTAAATGTTGATCCAATTGAATTCGAATTTGGTTATGGTCTTATTCCTTTAGCAGATGCTAATCAGGGAGGAGATTTGCTCGATAGGGTTGTTATGATAAGACGACAGCTTGCCATTGAGCTTGGTTTAGTAATACCAGTTGTTCGAATAAGAGATAATATTCAATTACAACCAAATGAGTACAGACTAAAAATAAAAGGAATTGAAAGAGCACGTGGCGAGTTGCTTTTGGATCATTATTTAGCCATGAGTCCAGGAATTGAGGATGATACAATCGAAGGAATAGATACAATTGAGCCTTCTTTTGGTCTACCAGCAAAATGGATTACAGAAAATATGAAAGAACAAGCTGAAATATTTGGATATACAGTCGTGGACCCACCTTCTGTTGTTTCTACACATATTACAGAAGTTATTAAAGGAAACGCACATGAATTACTGGGAAGACAGGAAACGAAGCAATTAGTAGATCATGTGAAAGAAAGTTACCCAATTCTTATTGAAGAAGTAACACCAAATCCACTTTCTATTGGGGAAATCCAAAAAGTTCTTGTCAAATTATTAAAAGAGAACGTATCGATTCGCAATTTACCAGTTATTTTTGAAACGTTGGCTGATTTTGGTAAGATGACTTCTGATACAGATCTTTTAGCAGAATATGTAAGACAGTCTCTTGCACGCCAAATAACGAATCAATATGCGAATGAAAATGATACATTAAAAGTAATCACTTTATCTGGAAAAGTGGAAAAGCTAATAGTAGACAATATTCAACAAACAGAACATGGAAATTATTTAGCCTTAGACCCAACTATTTCTCAATCTATACTAGAGAATATAGCTAGTCAAATAGAACAGTTATCAATCATGGAACAAATGCCAATTATCTTGTGTTCACCTGCTGTCCGAATGTATGTAAGACAGCTAACAGAACGATATTTCCCGCAAGTTCCTGTAATTTCCTATAATGAGTTAGAGGCAAATGTAGAAGTTCAAAGTGTAGGAGTGGTGAATATAGAATGAAAGTACAAAAATATTTAGCTCCGAATATGCCAGAAGCAATGAAAAAGGTTCGAGCAGAACTAGGTGCTGATGCGGTAATTCTCCATTCTAAAGTAGTGTATACAGGTGGATTTCTAGGTCTTTTTAAAAAGAGAAATATTGAAGTTATAGCTGCTATTGACCCTACTATAATGGAGAAGCCTAAAGTCAAAAATAAAAAAGAAGCAGAAAATACTTTGTTAATTAAAGATTCGAAACAAAAATATGATGCAGCATTTGATTACAAGAAAGAAAAGGTTACGGAAAAAGGTTCTGCTTCATCAGATATTCCTAAAATAATGAAGGAATTAGATAAATTAAATCAATATGTTCAAACCATTAATACAACTAATAACAATATTGATATTCCTAAACCAATAAACGAAGTTCTTCAACAGTTAAACAAACATGGTATTGATCCTGCTATTTATACAGATATATTAAGTAAATTAATAGCAAAGTGGTATTCAGAAAAAAGTAATGTATCAAAATATGAAGTCTCTAAATGGGCAAAGCAATTCTTAATGGAAGAAATTTCTCCATTCTCTTATGGAGAGGTTTCTCTTAATAAAAAATATATTAATGTTGTTGGTCCTACTGGTGTTGGAAAAACTACTACCCTTGCAAAAATTGCAGGTAATATTATTTTAAATCAACAAAAGAAAGTTGGGTTTATAACAACCGATACATATAGAATAGGGGCTATTGAACAATTAAAAACGTATGCCAATATTCTAAGTGTGCCTTTAGAGGTTTGTTATTCCATTGAAGACTATCATGCAGCGATAAAAAAGTTAGACTACTGTGATGTCATTTTAATTGATACTGCTGGACGGAATTTTCGCAACAAGGAATATGTGGATGATTTAATGCAAGTGGTTGATTTTAAAAGTGAAGTGGAAACCTTACTTGTTCTATCATTAACTGCTAAGCAAAGTGACTTAGAAGAAATTTATAAACAGTTTTCATCAATTGAGATAAATCAATTTGTCTTTACTAAATTAGATGAAACTTCCACTTATGGAGCTATGATTAATTTAATTGTGAAATGTAAAACAGGAGTTGCTTATATAACGACTGGACAAAATGTGCCTGATGATATCGTACCTGCCAATCCCGCAGAACTAGTAAATAGGATAATTGAGGTAGATTAACATGACCGATCAAGCTGCTATCTTACGAGAAAAAATACAACAGCTTAATAAGAGCAAATCTAAAGAACGAATAAAAGGTGAAAGTAAAACGCTTGCCATTATAAGTGGTAAAGGTGGGGTTGGGAAATCTAACTTTTCCCTAAATTTTGCACTCACTTTACAGAAAAATGGTTCAAAAGTTCTCATTTTTGATATGGATATCGGAATGGGAAATATTGATATCTTACTTGGAAGAAGGTCCAATTATACAATTGTCGACTTTTTTAGAGACGAAGTAAATTTTAAAGATATTATCATGCAAGGTCCAGAAGGATTAGAGTATATAGCTGGAGGTTCAGGATTAACAGATTTTGTCGATATGGAAAGTAAATTAGCCGAATTCTTTTCTCATTTTCAAGCGTGCATACATGAATATGATTATATTATTTTTGATATGGGCGCAGGGATAAGTACGGATTCTTTAAAATTTATATTATCGGTAGATGAGGTAATCGTTATTACCACGCCTGAACCTACATCCATTACAGATGCATATGCTGCGATAAAATTTGTCCACTTGCGCAAAAGTGATGTACCGTTTTATTTAGTTGTTAATCGAACATATAGCGATAGAGATGGATTAGAAACATTTAATAAAATTCAACAAGTCTTAAATAAATTTTTGAATAAAGATATTATACAGTTAGGGCATATCCCAGATGATCCAAATGTTGCTCAGGCAGTAAGAAGACAAATTCCTTTTGTTTTTTTTAATGAAAAGTCAGAAGCAGCTAAATCTTTAAAAAAAATTGCCGATAGATATGGTAAACAAGAGTTTAATGAACCTTATTTCAAAGGTAATAATCGCTTCGTATCAAAATTAAAAAGGTTTTTGTTTGAAAGGTAGTTGGCTTTAATCATGGAAAAAATTAAGGTACTGATTATTGATGATTCTGCATTTATGCGCAAATTAATTTCTGAATTTCTATCAGAAGATCCTAGAATTGCTGTAATTGGTACAGCAAGGAATGGGGAAGATGGAATAAAGAAAATAAAAGAGTTATCTCCAGATGTGGTTACATTAGATGTAGAAATGCCAGTTTTGGATGGTCTAAGTGCATTGCAGAGAATTATGGTGGAACATCCAGTACCTGTATTAATGTTATCCAGCACTACACATGAAGGTGCTGAAAATACCATAAAGGCAATGCAAATTGGGGCCATTGATTTTATTGCGAAACCTTCTGGTGCTATCTCTCTTGATCTTTATAAAGTCAAAAAAGAGTTAGTAAATAAAGTAATTTTGGCAAGTAAAGTAAAAGTAAAAACGCTTCACAATCTAGGAAAAAGTACTATTCCTTCACGTACAAACTATAGTAAAATAGAACCAAGTACAAGACAGGTGGAACTAGTAGAAAAGTCGGACTCATCTGTACCATGGATGAAATCACAGAAAAAAGTGATTGTTATTGGTACATCAACTGGAGGTCCAAGGGCTTTACAGCATGTTCTGACAAAGCTACCAGCTAATATAGAAGCACCTTTACTTATTGTACAACATATGCCAGAGGGATTTACCAAATCGCTTGCTAATCGACTTAACTCCTTGTCTCATATTACAGTCAAGGAGGCTGAACATGGTGAAATATTGAAAAATGGATATGCTTATATCGCACCTGGTGGCAAGCATTTAAAGGTAAAATCAGTAGGAAATCATATAGCAATTCAGTTAGATGAAATGCCACCATTAAATGGTCATAGACCATCAGTTGATATAATGTTCGAATCTGTTAGTAATATAGAAAACTACGCAAAAATTGCTGTTATTATGACGGGAATGGGATCTGATGGGACGAACGGATTGCTTAAACTTGTTGAAAAGGGAAAAGTTAAGGCAATTGCTGAATCGAAAGAAACATGTATCGTATATGGGATGCCAAAGACTGCAATAGCAACTAAATTAATGGATGAAATACAAAGGGTAGATCATATTGCTGAGACAATATTAAAATATGTATAACGCCAGGGGATGAAAGTAATGGAATTGAATCAGTATTTAGAAGTATTTATTGAAGAAAGCAGAGAGCATTTACAAGCATGTAATGAACATTTACTAGAACTAGAAAAAAATCCAGAAAACTTGCAAATTGTTAATGAAATTTTTCGTTCAGCACATACTTTAAAGGGTATGTCTGGAACAATGGGTTATGAAGATTTAGCCAGTTTAACCCACCAAATGGAAAATGTTCTTGATGCTATTCGAAATAAGAAGATTGTTTTTTCTCCTGAAATATTAGATGTAATCTTTTTAGCAGTAGATGATTTAGATGGTATGGTAGAATCTATTGCTAATGGTGGAGATGGAAAGCGCAATGTAGAAGAAGTTGTAGAAAAGCTTTCTCAAATTGAAAAGGGAGAACCAATTGGTGTAAAAACTGCAAGTCAAGAAGTAGCAACTGCAGTTGTAGTGGAAAATCCTACGGCTAATCAGGAATATGATGAATTCGAAACTACGATTCTTCAACAGTCCACAGATCAAGGCTTTTTCACTTATGAGATTACAGTTTCATTAAAGAAAGATTGTGTTCTAAAAGCTGCAAGAGTGTATATGATTTTTGGTGCATTAGAAGCATTAGGAGAAGTGATTAAATCCTTACCGCCAGTAGAAGAGTTAGAGGAAGAAAAGTTTGATTTTGAATTTTTAATGACATTTATCTCGAAAGAAAATGCTAAAGAAATCGAAGAAGCTATCATGAAGATTTCAGAGGTAGAAAAAGTAACCATTCGAGAATTTAACGCTCAAACAAAAACTCCAAACCAAGAAGATGTTTCTGAAAATAAATCAGATGAAGAGAAAATAGAAGCTGTTCAAGAAGAGGCAACAAAGCCAGTTCAGAAAAGTGAAAAGAAGAAAGAAGAAAAACAAACTCCTACAACAAAAGTTTCGAATAAGTCTATTCGTGTTAATATAGAGCGTTTGGATATACTAATGAATCTTTTTGAAGAATTAGTGATTGATAGAGGTAGATTAGAACAAATCTCTCAAAATTTAAAAGATCAAGAGCTTCACGAAACAGTAGAAAGAATGTCTAGAGTAACAGGAGATTTGCAAAATATCATCTTAAACATGCGAATGGTACCAGTTGAAACTGTATTTAATCGCTTCCCAAGAATGGTTAGACAATTAGCAAGAGATTTGAATAAGAAAATTAATCTTCAAATTGTAGGCGCTGAAACAGAATTAGATAGAACGGTAATTGATGAAATTGGAGATCCACTAGTACATTTAATTCGTAATGCACTTGATCATGGTATTGAGACACCTGAAGTAAGAAAGGCAAATAATAAGGACGAAGAAGGTTCAGTTATTCTTCGTGCATACCATAGTGGTAACCATGTATTTATTGAAATGGAAGACGATGGTGCAGGTATCAATAAAGAAAAGGTATTAAGTAAGGCAATTAGTAAAGGAATTGTTACAGAAGAATCAGCTAAAACGTTGACAGATTCACAGATAGCAGAACTAATTTTTGCTTCAGGATTTTCTACTGCAGATAAAATTTCTGATGTCTCTGGACGTGGTGTTGGTTTAGACGTTGTTAAGAATACGATTGAATCTCTAGGTGGTTCGATTATGATCGATTCACAAGAGGGAAAAGGTTCATTATTCTCTATACAGCTTCCATTAACTTTATCTATTATTTCTGTAATGTTAGTAGAAATTCAAGAAGAGAAATATGCTAT
>DATMFU010000454.1:0-6668 GCA_035556015.1 Niallia sp.
AGTAAATATTATCTCGCATATAAATATACTACTTCTTATGAAGAACATTTTCACATATATATACAATAAAGGTTTAATGTGGTTCTTGTTTTTCTTAAAACTAAAAATCCATCCTTTCTTGATTAGCACCAAACAATTATTAACACATAACTAAAATACAAATAAAATATTAGTACAACAAAGCTCAACATTTTACAATATGTACACACGTTGCCTATCTACGTAATAATCTATTACATTTTTTATAGAATTATTTTTAAGGATTCTTTCCTGCCTTTGATGTCTTCAGCAGTTAAATTTTTATATACGTAGCTACCCAGCTATGCTATTTGCTAAACAACTGGTTCACCATTGGTATATCCTCCTTTCCGCCTATTAATATTAAACTAATTTTAAAATTAACTGGCACCAGTCCTCTCGTACTAGGTGAAGCTCCTTTCAATTCTAAACATTTACGGCAGATAGGGACCAAACTGTCTCACGACGTTCTAAACCCAGCTCACGTACCACTTTAATTGGCGAACAGCCAAACCCTTGGAACCACCTGCAGCTCCAGGATGTGATGAGCCGACATCGAGGTGCCAAACGATTCCATCGATAAGGTCTCTTAGGAATCATTAGCCTGTTATCCCCGGCGTACCTTTTATCCGTTGAGCGATAGCCTTTCCACACAGCACTATCGGATCACTATGACCGACATTTATCTCTGTTTAACATGTACGTTTTACAGTCAGATAAGCTTATACCATTGCGCTCTAACATAAAGAGATCTTTATGCGAACTTATCTTTGTACTCCTCCGTTACTTTTTAGGAGGAGACCGCCCCAGTCAAACTACCCCTCATTCACAGTCCATTATAAGTTAGATATAAATTATAAAATAAAAGGTATTTCACTGACTCCTCTACTATCAACTAGCGTTGAGGTATCCTAGGATATCTTTTATGCTACATATTTTATGTTTTATATCAATAAATGATTGCAGTAAAGGTGCACGGGGTCTATCCGTCTAACCGCAAAAACTCCGCATCTTCACGGAAAATTCAATTTCACTGAGTCAATATTGGAGACAGTAGGGAAGTCGTTACACCATTCATGCAGGCCATCAATTAAATGGCAAGGAATTTCGCTACCTTAGGACCGTTATAGTTACAGCCGCCGTTTACTGGAACTTCAATTCAAAGCTTTTAAAACTTATCCTCTTCATTTTACAGCACTGGGCAGGTGTCAGACCCTATACATCATTTTACAATTTAGCAGAGTCCTGTGTTTTTAATAAACAGTCGCTACCCTCACTTCTGTGCCACCTCATTTTAGTATTTCTAATTCTAATATAATCAAAAACTATATTATAACTAATATAAGGTACTCTTTCTCCCGAAGTTACAGAGTCAATTTGCCGAGTTCCTTCAATATTGTTCTCCCACACGCCTTAGTATACTCTACCTAATCACCTGTGTTGGTTTACAGTACGGTATACATCGATAGATATACTATAGTTTTTTCTAGAATGATTTTCTCAAGCTACATTATGCAGAAAAAAAATACAATTATTTTTTAGATAACAAAAAAAAATCACTGTCACTAAAAGCATCTAAACACGATATATGTACATTAATATAAAAATGTAAGCCCATCAGCAAAGCTATCGCTTTAACCTTAGGGTCCGACTAACTCTTTGCGGTCAAACCTACCAAAGAAAACCTTGATTTTACGGCGATAATGTTTATGATAAAGAAAAAATACAAAAATTTAATCTCAATCACATTATTTAATGCTACTCATATCAGCATAGTTACCTTCGATTTCTCCAATTTATTTTTCAACAAATCTTCTTAAAAATACGAAGCATTCTGCTACCAAAAAAAATTCTATAGCTTCGGTATTTAGTTGACAGTCCCGGTACATTCGCGGTCAATATATATATGTGTATATCAGTGAGCTTTTACGCTTTCTTTAAAGGATGACTGCCTTTAAGTCAACCTCCTGATCATTTTAATGACCTTGTCCACACTTAACTAAAATTTTGGGACCTTAGCTTATAATCAAGGCTGTTGCCTTTTCGACTTTAGATCTTAGCACCTAAAGTCTGAGTGCTTTTCTATTAATTATTTAACATTCGAAGTTAGGATAAATTCAGTAAGTCTTAAGACCCCCTAGCTCATCTTGTACTCTACCTTTAAAAATAAACAAAAAACCCTCTACTAAAATAGATTTCGCAGAAAACCAGCTATCTCTAAGTTTGATTAGCCTTTCACCCCTAGCCACAAGTCATCCCAATCTTTTTCCACAGACACGGGTTCGGTCCTCCTTCAGATTACTAATCATCATTCAACCTGCTCATGGCTAGATCACTTAGTTTCGGGTCTAATTCGTATAACTAAAAGTATTTTAACCCTTGCTTTCACTACGCCTACAATAAAATTAAGCTTGCTATACAAATTAACTCGCTGACCCATTATGCAAAAGGTACGCTGTCACTTTAAAAAAAAGCTCCAACTGCTTATTTGCTATATATTTCAATGTCTTTTCAAAACCTATTTAAATAGGCACTATTTCATCGTTCCCTCACGGTACTTGTTCACTATCGATTATGTAAAAATATTTAGGTTTAATAGGTGGTTCTATTATATTCAAACAAGTTAAACAAAACCCGTTCTACTCAAAAAGATAATTAATTATTATTTACAGGGCTAAAACCTTCTATGGCAAAATCATCTTATTTTAATAAGATGATTTTTTAATAAAAAAAACAAATAAATCTTATAGACCTAATCCATGTTCGCTCACCACTACTTACAGAATCTCGATTGATTTATTTTCCAGAGGCTACTTAGATGTTTCAGTTCACCTCGTATTTACATTTACTTTTTTGTAATGTTTCCTTTAGGAAATTTGTAGATCAAAAGCCTATTCTTGACTCCCTACAACTTTTCGTTAAAAATAAAACGTCCTGTTTTACATATCAAGATATCCATATATAGCATTAAATATATATATATAAAAAAAAAAATTTATTATAAAAATATAAACATTTTAGACTAAAATAAAGTTTAGGTTATCTCCAGCAACAGGTTCCCCTACCACTACCTTGTTACGACTTCGCAGCAGTCCTCAACGACAGGGTTACAAGCAGTAACAATAGTAAAAAGAATTACGCTCTAAAAACAAAGAACAATAACCTATAATAATAAAAACCAAAGTCCCCCACTTATGTCTGCTGGCGCCAAATTCCACCGCGTGACGGGCGGTGTGTACAAGAGCCTGTAAGTATTCACCGCTCCATGATGATAAGCGATTACTAGCGATTCCTACTTCATGTTTTCGTATTGCAGAAAACAATCCGAACTTCGATTATTTTTATAAGATTTGCTCAGATTCACATCTTTGCCTCTCATTGTAATAACCATTGTAGCACGTATGTAGCCCAGTCCATTTAGGCCATAACGACCAGACGTCCTCCCCACCTTCCTCCTATATCACATAGGCAGTCTAATATGAAATAATCAACATATCATAGGGGTTGCGCCCGTTAAGGAAGTTAATCTGACGTCTCAAAACACGAGCTGACGACGGCCATGCAGCACCTGCACAAATCTGCTCATACGCAACACATATATTGTATATCTGCTAAATTAAAATTAAATAATTATCTAGATTTGTTGTCCAAAAACTGGTAAGATTCTATGCGGATCATCAGATTAAACCACATGCTCCACCGCTGGAATAACTCTCCGCCAATTCCTTTAGGTTTAAACCTTGCGATTGTAATTCCTAGGCGGAGTGTTTACGCGTTAGCTTAAAGACAAATATAAAAAAATGCCTTTAATACTCATCGGTCACGGCATGGACTACCAGGGTATCTAATCCTGTTCGCTCCCCATGCTTTTGCACTTTAGCGTCAGTTAATATTTGCAAAACCGCCTTCGCCCGTTGGTGGTCCACATAATTTCTACAAATTTCACCTTTACACTATGTGTACCGTTTTGCTCAAATAAACTCAAGTTTATTTGTTTAAAAAGTCTTTCTTGGGTTGAGCCCAAGGATTTTACTGAAAACATAATAAACAGCCTACATGCCCTTTACGCCCAGTTAGGATGAATAACACTAGTCCCCCCCGTTTTACCGCGGCTGCTGGCACGAAGTTAGCCGGGACTTCTTCTTTAGATACCGTCATAATCATTTCTAACGAAAGAATTTTACAATTAAAACCGTCTTCATTCACGCAACATTGCTGGATCAAGCATTAGCTCATTGTCCAATATTCCTCACTGCAGCCTGCTAAAGTTCGGGCCGTTTTCATTCCCATTGTGGCTGTACATCCTCTCAGACCAGCTAAACATTATAGGCTCAATAGAGTATTTACCTCTATCAACTACCTAATTGTACTAAAGCTCCTTCAATTGCGCTAATATCTTTATACATAATTTACAAATACAAGTTAATTATGTATTATACAACATTTCTTTGTACAATCTAAAGATTCTTAAGCATTACGCACCAGTACGCCATTCATAAAAAAAAATTACATGAATAAAACTAGCATGTGTTAAGCATATTGCAAGCATTCACTCAGAGCCAGGATCAAACTCTTACTTACATGTAACTATATATCCTTTAAAAGAAATATAAATATAGTCAATATCCTCTCTAAAAAATCTTAGTCTTTATATTAAATTAATATAAAGACTAAGATTTTGGACCTAATCCTCGTTTAAATGATTGAAAACTATTAACAATAAAATCATCAAAACCTGTTTTGATGATTTTATATTGAGCATCTTCTAAAAGAAAACAAAGTATATTTGATGTATCAAATATACTTTGTTTAATCTCATCAGAAGTAGAAATGGATGGATTTAATATATTGAAATAAAATTTATATTGTTTTGCTACTTTATATAAATTTACATCAATTTCTTCTTTTGTTATAAGATTATATTCAGCTTCTGATAAAGGAAGATCTAATCCTGTTGATAGGAATTCAATAGTAGATGAAATTTCATCTTTACCTAAAATACCATCTACATAGCTAACAACTCCACTTCATTTTTTATATTCTTCAATATCTAGAGCTAAACTAGGTGTATTTAAAATCATAGGTTCTATTGTACCGTGAAATTGTAAAGCATCTAATTCCAATAACAAATCTAGATCAACAGTTTCTTCTAAACGCATAGTCAAATCATTTATTTTCTTATCAGTTCTTGAGTCTATTCAGTTAGACTCAAGAACTGATAAATTATTATTATCGGCAATTTGTTGTATTTTAAAAAAATTAAAAGAATCTTCTTTTTTTAAAAGAACAGTAGAAAACCAAGAGTAACTTGTTGTAAAAAAATTATTTATTTCAAGATCAACAGAAACAGGATGATACAAACGATATCTATTATATAATAGATGTAATTCTGAGAAAAAAGGAATAACTAATATTAAATAGCCAAAATAACTAAAAGTACTTATTTGTCCTATTAATAAATAAGGTGATTCTATAGGTTTTGCCCCTGTTCACATTAACAACATGCAGACAAAAACAAACCATCAAAAAAAAACCTTAGATATAGGTTTAAAAAAAAAACTACGAACACTAGCTCTATCATAAAAAGGTAAAAACAAAAGTACGATTAATGACAAACCTAAAGCACATACACCTAATAATTTATCAGGTAGAGCTCTTAAAATAGCATAAAAAGGTAAAAAATATCATTCAGGTACAATATGTTCTGGTGTTACTAATGGATTTGCTGGAATGTAATTATCAGGATGTCCTAAAACATTAGGCATAAAAAAAATAAAATAACCTGCAAAAATAGCAAAAAAAAAGAAGTATGAGAAATCTTTGACAAAGAAGTAAGGAGTAAATCTTCGATTATCTAATTTTGCACCAATACCTAAAGGACTGTTAGATCCTCAATGATGTAATAAAGTAATATGTAATAAGGCCAAAGCCAAAATAATAAAAGGCATCAAAAAATGAATAGTATAAAACCGTTTTAAGGTTGGATTATCTACAGAATATCCACCTCAAATTCATTCGACCAAATCTGTACCTATATAAGGTATAGCAGAACATAGATTAGTTATAACAGTAGCTGCTCAGAAACTCATTTGACCTCAAGGCAGTACATAACCTGTAAATGCTGTTAATATCATTAAAATAAAAATAATAACTCCTGTGACTCATAATCATCTTCGTGGGTACATAAATGACCCGTAATATAAATTTTTAAACATATGAATATATACAACAAAAAAGAACATAGATGCTCCATTTGCATGTAAATACCTTACAAAACAACCATAATTAACATCACGCATTATATGCTCAACACTTGCAAATGCATATTCTCAATCAGCAACATAGTGCATTGACAATATAAGTCCTGTTATTATCTGCATAATTAAACAAACTAACGAAAGAAAACCAAAATTAAAAAAATAATTAAAATTACCAGGAGTCCTATATAAATAGGCGAATTCATATAAAGAATTTAATAAAGAGTCATTTCGTACTAAATTGTGAAAAGCAAATTTTACCATATTAAATAATAAATTTATTCTATACTATACTAATCTAATAATTTATGATTATTTTTTTGCAAAAAAATAATTGTTTAAAATAAAATCACTTATTGAATAGTTTTAGCTTTAGAAAGAAAAAAAAAACCG
>DATMFU010000455.1:0-28619 GCA_035556015.1 Niallia sp.
GTAAAGAATCTAAAGCTTCCAATAGGTTGTAATTGGAAATGAATCTGAAAAAAAAGAGGATAAATCTGATAAAAAAGAGGATAAACCTGATAAGAACAAAGATACAAATAAAGAACAAAAGCAATCAACTGAGAAACAAACATCTTCTAATAAAATGGAAGATGAAAAACAACCAACTCAAGAACAGACAAATACTAGTAACAAAGAAGAAGAGAAAAATAATAATTAAATTAGCATTTATTCATAAAAAAAGGAGAATCCAACTGATTCTCCTTTTTTATGCTTCATGGTCACTATAAGAATAATGTATGAAGTATATATCACAGCATTGCTGCGTTATTTCTTATTTAGTTGAACCTCTATAGTCAATTCTATGAGGTAGTACTACAGTATGATCTTCTACTGTTTCTTTATTCATGAATTTAGTTAATAATCTCATCGCAACTGCACCGATATCATATAATGGTTGTACAACTGTTGATAATTGTGGACGAACCATAACAGTAAGTTTTGTGTTATCAGAAGTTATTACTTCCATATCCTCTGGAACATTGTACCCTTTATCCTGCGCAGCGTGAATAACACCTAATGCCATTTCATCAGACCCAACATAAACAGCTGTAGGCTTGGTAGGCAGATCTACTAATTTATCTAATGACTCCATACCAGATTCATAAGTATAATCTCCTTCAATTACTAAATCTTCATTAAATGCAATACCTGCAGCTTCTAAAGCCTTTTTATATCCACTTAACTTTTGATTTTTATTGATTGGTTCCTCAAGTGAACCAAGAACTAAAGCTATTGTTTTATGGCCTTTTTCAATAAAATTATTCACTGCATCAAATGTTGCTTGAGCATAATCTATATTAACAGATGAAATTTTTCCACTTTCTTCAATACTTGCAGCTAATACAATTGGAACAGGAGATTTTTCAAATTCATTTACATGCTCTTCCGTAATATTTCCACCCATAAATACAATACCATCCACTTGTTTACCGAGCATAGTGTTTAATAGATGAAACTCTTTATCCGTATTTTGATCAGAGTTGCTAAGAATAATATTGTATTTATACATAGTTGCAATATCCTCTATACCTCTAGCTAATTCAGCATAAAAAGTACTAGAGATATCAGGAATAATTACCCCTACTGTAGTAGTCTTTTTGCTCGCTAAACCTCGAGCTACTGCGTTAGGACGATACCCTAGCCTATCAATTACTTCCAATACCTTTTTTCTAGTTGTTGGTTTTACATTTGGGTTACCATTGACAACCCTTGAAACTGTTGCCATAGAAACACTTGCTTCTCTTGCAACATCATATATAGTAATATTCATTACCTTAACACTCCTTCTATTAAAACTGCATCTTCTTCTGTATATTTTACGACAAGAAGCTACTTCCTAAACGTCAAGGAAGATTATTTAGCGACTTCTTGTCTAATTATGTAATAATGATACGATAATAGAACGGATGCCGCAATGACAAGCTTTCATTTTTTTTCAAAAAACTTCATTTTTTAAGTTTTCCTCAAACTTATCTCCCTATTTTTCCCCTAAATGGATAAATATATATGAAACCGTTATAGATACTGTTATATATTAAAGGGATAATTCATTCCTCAGAGTATAACACAAGGGTTTATAATATTTTTAACAAAACATTCTAGTAAAACTACGCTAAATAAAAAAAGTTCCTCCACGGAACTTTTTTTATCGTAATATTAGGCTTTAACAAATGGAGTAGATTGAATAGATTGGTAAAACTCATCAAATTGTTTAAGGTCCATTTGCTGTGCAGAATCAGATAAAGCAACTGCTGGATCTGGATGAACCTCAGCCATAACCCCATCTGCTCCAATAGCTAATGCTGCTTTAGCGCAAGGTAATAATAAATCTTTTCTACCTGTTGAATGCGTTACATCTACAAATACAGGAAGATGTGTTTCTTGCTTTAAGATAGGTACTGCTGAAATGTCTAATGTATTTCTCGTTGCACGTTCATACGTACGAATACCACGTTCACATAGGATAATTTGATCATTTCCTTGTGACATAATGTATTCTGCTGCATTAATGAATTCTTCAATTGTAGCAGCTAAGCCACGTTTTAATAGAATTGGTTTTTTTACACTTCCTGCAGCTTTTAATAATTCAAAGTTTTGCATGTTTCTAGCACCGATTTGGATAACATCAATGTAATCTAGTGCAGTCTCAATGTGATCTGTGCTAACTATTTCACTAATAACCGATAAGTCATATTCTGTTGCTACTCTTTTTAAGATTTTTAAGCCTTCCACTCCAAGACCTTGGAAATCATATGGAGATGTTCTTGGTTTAAAAGCACCACCACGAAGTAACTTTAATCCTTTTGCTCTAACTGATTCAGCAACCTGTGCAACTTGCTCATAAGATTCAACTGAACAAGGTCCAAAAACAAATTTAGGTGTGCCATCCCCAATTTTTGTGCCATTAATGTCTACAATTGTATCTTCTGCTTTCTTTTTACGAGATACTAATAGTGCCTTACTATCATCCTCTTGTTGTAATTGTAACCCCATTTTAAATATTTGCTTGAATAAATGAGAGATTGTTGCATTATCAAAAGGACCGTCATTTTTTTGAAGTATTTGATCTAGCATATTTCTTTCGCGAACTGGATCATAACGGTGTGCTCCGTGAGTAACCTTTGTTTGGGCAATTTGTTGAACAAGATTAGCACGCTCATTAATTTTTTCCAATATTTCTAAGTTAAGCTCATCAATTCGATTTCTTAATGCTTCTAATTCTTTATTACTCACTATTATCCTCATCCCTTCATAAAAAACAAAACAGTGGTTTCTGTTTATTTCCGCTAGTATCTTTATACAAACCAAAAAATATGTTACATTTTTTTTAATTGGGTTTATTATAAATCATATTTACTCCATTGTCACTATATTTCTTTAATAATTAAACGCTTTTAAGTGTTAAAGCGTATGCATTACCATCGAATAATTCAGAATTATTCATTCTTTATAATAATATAGCAAGAGAAGGTGTTTTCCTATGCCGGATAACGAAAAATTATTTGCCTTAGATATTGGGACTCGTTCCGTTGTCGGAATTATTTTAGAAAAAAAAGACAATCTCTATCATGTCTCTGATTTAATTTCTATTGAACATACAGAGCGGGCAATGTTGGACGGTCAAATTCACGATGTTTTAGCTGTTTCAAAAATAATTAAAGATATAAAAGAAGAATTAGAAAAGAAACATGGAACTTTAGAAAAGGTAAGCGTAGCTGCTGCCGGAAGAGCTCTAAAAACGGAAAGAGCAACTTTTTCTATAGATATAGAAAGAAAGCCACTTATTACAAAGGAAGATATACTTCATATGGAGCTTGCAGCTGTACAACAGGCTCAGAGTTCAGTGGCTGAAAAAAATGTAAGGGATAAATCTCCCTTTTATTATTGTGTAGGTTATTCTGTTTTACGCTATTTACTAGATGACCAGGAAATGGGTAGTTTAATAGATCAACAGGGATCTATTGCAACAGTTGAAATCATTGCTACTTTTTTACCTAAAGTAGTAGTAGAGTCTCTTATTGCCGCTTTAAATAGAGCTGACTTAGAGATGCAGGCCTTAACCTTAGAACCAATTGCCGCTATCAATGTTCTTATCCCTCCATCCATGAGACGATTAAATGTTGCTTTAGTAGATATTGGAGCTGGTACTTCTGATATCGCCATTACAGATCAAGGAACAGTTATTGCATATGGAATGGTACCTGTTGCTGGTGATGAAATTACAGAGGCGATGAGTGACGCTTATCTTCTTGATTTCCCACTAGCAGAGAAAGCAAAAATAGAATTATCTCAAAATGAAGTAATTAAGGTAAATGATATTCTTGGATTTTCAACGGAATTACATAAAGATGAAGTAATAAAGGAAATTGAGCCAGCACTAAATAAATTAGCTGATACCATTTGCCGTGAAATCCTGAATTTAAATAATCATAAATCTCCTAAAGCTGTTATGCTTGTTGGTGGTGGTAGTCAAACGCCTAGTCTACAAATTAAACTTGCTGAAATGCTAAACCTACCAGCAAACCGTGTTGCTATAAGAGGATTAGATGCCATTAACAATATAAGTGTTGCTGATTCATTAATGAATCGACCAGAACTAGTAACACCTATTGGGATTGCTATAACAGCAGGTGATACACCTGTTCAATATAAGACAGTTTATGTTAATGATCAACCAGTTAGATTATTTGAAGTCAACAAATTAACTGTAGGAGATTGTATTTTAGCATCAAGTATTAAAGTGAATGAATTATATGGAAAACCTGGAAATGCCATGATTATTACCTTAAACAATCAAAAAATAACTATTCCTGGTAGTCATGGAGAAGGTCCAACTATACTTAAGAATGACCAATTCAGTTCATTAGAAGAATGTATTGATGATGGTGAAGCCTTAAAAGTTATTCGGGGAAAAGATGGAAATGATGCAAGTGTGCAAATAAAAGATCTTATTGATACACCCCCAAGTAAAAAAATGATTATAAATAACGAAGAATATACTATCCACGCCAAAATTCTATGTAATGGAATAGCCGTTTCTCCTGACTATTGGATAAAAGATAGAGATAATATTGTGTACCATATGGATAATACGATACAAGAAGTATTGGAAACATTAAACCTGGAAGAATATAAAGATTCATTACAGCCATTTCATATTAAAATAAATGGTAAAGAAACAATCATCCCATCATTTTCTGGAAAAATACTAAAAAATAATATTCCAGCTAGATTAAATCATCTAGTAGAAAATGATGACGTCCTATTTTTAGAAAAAAGAAAAACCCCTACTGCACAAAAACTTGCTGAAAAAAGACAACTCTTATTGTATCAAGTATTACCTGTTTACTTTAACGATCAAAAGATTACTCTTACAAAACAGCTTGCCCAAATAAAAAGAAACAATGAAGCATTAAAAATGGATGATATTATCCATTGTGGCGATGAAATAGAAATTGTTCAAAAACCTTTTGAAGGTTTCTTATTTCAAGATGTGTTCACATACGTAGAAATAGATAGACCAGATAATAACAGTGGTTCTTTTGAACTTCAAAGAAATAATGAACCTGCTAATTTCTTAACTCCATTAAAAAAGGGAGATCAACTATCCATTGTTTGGTCAGTAAGAAAGTCAAGCTAAATAGAGATAACAACTGTTATAGACAGTAGTTTTTATCATCCCTAGTTCTGTAAAGAAAAAAGATAGCCAAAAGCAAATAATGAATGCTTTTGGCTATCTTTTTAATGTTAATTATTTTGCACTGCTTCTTTTAAAGTAGATACTGTAATATTATTATGAGAAGTATCCCAAACAACTTGTTTATTAGAAAAAAGTAATGCTTGTGGCGATTCATGTTTTATTTGATATGTTTCAGCAATATGTGTAGATAATGGTCGTGAATCTTGAACAGCTAAATAATAAGTAGGTACTTCCTTATTTTCTTCTACAAACTGTTTATATTGTTCAAAAGCTGCCCCACTGATTGGACAAGTTAAACTATGTTTTACAAGTAAGAAGGTAGGGTTTTCACTAATAATTTGTTCGAATTGATCAACTGTATCAATTTTTTTCATTGTATTCTCCTTATTCCCTTATTAATAGAGTGTTTATCCTTAAAGTATATTAAGAATTATATTTACTTTCAGTTTCATCAAATGCACGTTTTGTTTCTTCCAGCTTTTGTTGAATTTCATCATATTCATTATTACTTAGACTAATACTCTTTGCTGGCTCCTCCGCTTCATCTGAATCCTCTTGATTAATAGTTACATTTGTAACAGTACCTTTTACTTTATCCTTAAGATCAGAAGAAGTCTTTGTAACCACATTACCTAATTGCTCGGTTTTATCTTTTGCAATAGATATAAATTCTGTTCCTTTTTCTTTAACAGAACCTGTCATTTCTATGCCTTTTTCCTTTAATACATGGGCATGTCCATTTAAATCCTGTAAAAGATCTTTCCCTGGTTTAGGTGCTAGAAATAATGCAGTTGCTGCTCCTACAATACCACCAATGAATGCACCCAATAAGAAATCTTTAGTACCTGAATCTTGTGCGTGTACCACTTCCTGTTCCCTTTTCATGAGTTATAGCCTCCTATTTCATTAATTGCTTCTTACTTTTGATTGTACATTTTTTCTTGTCTTCCATTCATCTTTTATACGCATAAACATTTTACTATATTGAACAATTTGCGAGATTTTATCCTGATTCTTAACCAATGTCTTCTCTACATTCTGAGAAACTGATTGAATGGAGTGATTAAATCCTTGTATACTTGTTCCAACTCCTTTAACAGCTTCTACTACTGTATTAATACTTTCTGATTTTGCTTGAATATCTGTAGCTAAATCATTGGTTTTTTGCAATAAAATAGTAGTTTCTCTAGTCACACCATCTAATTGTTTTTCTAAACCTACGAGAGTAGTCGAAAGACTATCCAGTGTAGTATGTAAGGATTTAAGTGTTCTTGCAACATACGCAACAAGAACAGCGAATGCAATAGCAATTATAGCTACACTACAATATAAAATAATAATCATATTCCGCACCTCCATTTTATCTATCCTTTTCCCAACTTACAACTTACTAAAACCTTTTCTTTTATTATAGTGGGAAAAACATTCAGAAACAAATGATTAGAAGATTTCCTTCCATTATTTATCCTTTTTAATATCTCTTATCTGTAATCTACTATGAACAACATCAAATACTATAATAATTTCGATTCCCTAACTTTTTTCATGAAGATATATTTAAGAAAATAAGTTTTTCGGGTACAATAATATCGTTATACAAAAAGAATGAAAATTTTGGAGGTACATATGAAAGATCCACGTATTGATCAATTAGCTAAAAACCTTATTCAATATTCTATTCGTTTACAAAAAGGAGAAAAAGTACTTATAGAAAATTTTGGCTTACAAAAAGAACTAGTCAAAGCACTAGTAAGAGAAGCATATGCTGTTGGAGGATACCCATTTGTTTCTCTTAAGGACAATGACGTAAATCGTTCCCTTTTATTAGGTGCAGAAGAAGAACAATATGCTATGATGGCAGAATTCGAAGCAAATGTAATGAGTAAAATGGATGCATATATCGGTTTGCGAGCAGGAGATAACATTAATGAACATGCTGATGTACCAGCTGAAAAAATGAAAATTGAAGGCTCAACAATTGGCAAAAAGGTACATAGAGAAATTCGTGTACCAAAAACGAGATGGGTTGTTTTACGCTATCCAAGTCCTTCTATGGCACAACTTGCTAAAATGAGTACAGACGCTTTTGAAGACTTTTATTTTAACGTATGTAATTTAGATTATGGAAAAATGGATAAAGCAATGGATAGTTTAGTTGACCTAATGAATCGTACCGATAAAGTACGTTTAACTGGACCTGGAACAGACTTAACATTTTCTATAAAAGATATACCAGCTATAAAATGCTCTGGACAAATGAATATTCCAGATGGTGAAGTGTATACAGCACCTGTCCGCGATTCCGTTAATGGTACTTTAACTTATAATACCCCTTCCCCATACCAAGGATTTACTTTTGAAAATGTAAGCTTAAGATTTGAAAATGGAAAAATTGTAGAAGCAACAGCTAATGATACGGAAAGATTAAATAAAGTTCTTGATACAGATGAAGGTGCACGTTATATTGGAGAGTTTGCAATAGGAGTTAACCCTTATATTCTTCATCCAATGCAAGATATCTTATTTGATGAAAAAATAGATGGAAGCTTCCATTTCACTCCTGGACAATGCTACGATGATGCATTTAACGGAAACCATTCTAACATTCACTGGGATATGGTTAACATCCAAAGACCAGATTATGGTGGCGGAGAAATTTATTTTGATGATGTATTAATAAGAAAAGACGGTAAGTTTGTCATTGAAGAATTAGAGTCTTTAAATCCAGAAAACTTAAAGTAACAGACAAATTACATGACATTTTTCTAAAATAAAAAGACTGTAAACAAACTTGTTTACAGTCCTTAAAGGATTCTTTTATAGAATCCTTTTTATTTTTCTAACGATTTTTCATAAGCACTTTGATATTTTTGAATATCTCCTGCTCCCATAAATAGAATAACACTATCTTCATGGTCTTTTAAAGATTCAATGGTTGTTTCTGAAACAATTTTGCTACCAGGAACTTTTTCAGCCAAGTCCTCTATACTTAACTTTCCATGGTTTTCTCGTGCTGATCCAAAAATTTCACATAAATAAGCTGAATCTGCAAGATTTAAACTGTCAGCAAATTCCTGAAGAAATGCTTGCGTACGAGAAAATGTATGTGGTTGAAAAACAGCAACGATTTGTTTCTCAGGGTACTTTTGACGAGCTGCTTCAATTGTTGCTTTAATTTCAGTAGGATGGTGAGCATAGTCATCTATGATAATCTGTGAACCAATTTTCTTTTCTGAGAATCTTCTCTTAACACCTTCAAAGGACATTAATCTTTCTTTCACAATTTCTGCATCTAGTTCTTCATAATGGCTCAGTGTAATTACAGCTAATGCATTTAACACATTATGATTTCCAAATGTAGGAATAGAGAATGTATCGTAATACGTATTGCGAACAAACACCTCAAAAGTTGTACCTTCTGTTGTTCTCTCTACATTTCTAGCCTGAAAATCGTTTTCATCTTCGAATCCATAAAATACAACTGGTACTTTTGCTTGTATCTTTTGAAGATGTTCATCATCACCCCAAGCAAATATTCCCTTTTTCACTTGCCAAGCCATTTCTTGGAAAGCTGAAAATACATCATCCACATTTGCAAAATAATCTGGATGATCAAAATCTATATTTGTCATAATTGCATAATCAGGGTGATAAGACAGAAAATGTCTTCGATATTCACAAGCCTCAAAAGCAAAGTATTCAGCTCCTGTTACGCCTCTTCCAGTTCCATCTCCTATTAAATATGCAGTTGGCTTTGCACCTTTCATAACATGAGACAGCAATCCAGTTGTTGAAGTCTTTCCATGAGCACCAGTAATAGCAATACTTGTAAACTGTTTCATAAAGTCGCCTAGAAAACGATGATATCTCACCACCGGTAGGCCTAATTTCATTGCTTCTTGAACTTCCTCATGTGTATCAGGAAATGCATTTCCAACAATAATGTTCATTCCTGGTTTAATATTTTCCTTTTGAAAAGGAAGAATTTTAATTCCTGATTGTTCTAATGCAAATTGTGTAAAAAATGTCTTTTCTACATCTGATCCTTGCACTTCTAATCCCATATCATGTAAAATTTGTGCCAATGCACTCATACCTGACCCTTTTATACCTACGAAGTGGTAAATAGTCATATAAAGAACCTCCAACTATCGCATATCTTTTAACAGTATATGATATTATACTTAATTTTGCTCATTGCATATTAGGTATGCAATTTTCCATTACGATTTTTTTATTAAGGAGAAAGTATTTTTAGAATGCCCCTCTCCAGATAAACTACATGTACATTCAATCTAATTAAATGTAACTATTTTAACTACTATACATGCTCTCTTTCATTCACATTAAAACATTATATCACTTTTTTATCAGAAAGACTATGTAACAATCACTTTCCAATGTATGACATACACTATTTAAATATCATTCATTTTCGTGTAATTGCATTAAATCATTTTCTGTAATTAAAACTTCTCTTGGTTTGGTACCACGAGCTTCAGAAATATAGCCTTGTTTTTCCATCATATCCATTAATCTAGCTGCTCGATTATATCCTATTTTAAAGTTTCTTTGAAGACTTGATGTAGAAGCTCCACCTTGTTCAATAATAAATTCACACGCCTCAAAGAATAATTCATCTTCTTCTTCCGATATCTGCACCTTTTTTAATAGTTCCTCTTGCTCAAACAGGTATTCTGGAGTTCGTTCATTTCTTACATGAGAAACAACTGAATCAATCTCTTCATCTGAAACAAAGGTTCCTTGTAATCTTACTGGCTTCGATGTTCCATTTTCTAAAAAGAGCATATCCCCTTTTCCTAATAGCTTTTCTGCCCCACTTATATCAATCACTGTTCTTGAGTCAATTTGTGAGGACACGGAAAAGGCAATTCTAGTTGGAACATTTGCTTTTATCAATCCTGTAATGACATCAACAGATGGACGCTGTGTTGCAATGACTAAATGGATACCACATGCTCTTGCCTTTTGGGCAATCCGACTAATTGCTTCTTCTACATCAGCAGGTGCCATCATCATTAAGTCTGCTAACTCATCTATTACAATCACTAAGTATGGAAGCTTATTGCTATATCTTTGATGCTCTTCAGCTACTTGATTATATTTTGTAATATCTCTAACACCAGCATGAGCTAGTAATTCGTACCTTCTTTCCATTTCTTCAACAGCCCATTTCAATGCTGCTGTGGCCGTCTTCACATCCGTGATTACAGGACTAGCTAAATGAGGTATATAGTTATAAGGCGCTAACTCAACCATCTTAGGATCAATCAATAATAACTTTAATTCTTCAGGCTTTGCTTTATAAAGTAAACTAACTAACATGGTATTAATACACACACTTTTCCCAGATCCAGTTGCACCAGCAATTAATCCGTGTGGCATTTTTCTTAAATCTGTAACGATTGGTTTCCCTGAAATATCCAAACCCATAGCAACTGTTAACGGAGAAGCGGAATCCATAAAAGCACTACTCTCAAGAATTTCTCGAAGTAATACTGGTCTACTTGACTGATTAGGAACCTCTATTCCTACTGTATGCTTGCCTGGAATAGGTGCCTCAATTCGGATATCCTTTGCAGCTAAGCTTAGCTTAAGATCATCAGAAAGGTTAGTAATTTTACTTACTTTCACACCTGGATCTGGTTGTACTTCATATCTAGTTACAGAAGGTCCTTGTGTAACATTCACTACCTTTGCATGTACATTAAAGTTACTAAAAGTCTCATTTAGTAATCTTGTCTGCTCATCTATCCATCCATCCTCTTCCATCATTAATATCGGTGGATTTAATAGCTTAATATCAGGAAAAGCATAATAAGAGATTTCTTCCTCTTCCTCTTGTTGATGTTGTGAATAGTCATTTTCTATAGGAACAGGATTCACTTCTGCCGTTCTTTCCACTTTTTGTATATTTTTATTAGCCAAAGATTGACGGTCTTTATTAAGCATTAATACATTAAAAGGCAATGGCCCTCTTTTCGTATTTCTCTCTTTCGATGAAGTAAAAGTAGCAATTATTTCGTTACCTTCTATTTCCGCCTTTTTATCCACATCATTTTTATAATTCTCTTCTACCACTTGTGACACTACAATAGATTGATTTTCTAACCTATCTTCCTCCTTAGTCTCTAAATCGGTTGCTAGGCTTAATTCCTCTTCTTCTATCGGTAGCTCAGAATTTTCATCTACAGCCTTTTTATCATTTTCTTCTACTACTTGTGGCGTACCAATAAATTGATATTCTATTTCGTCATCCACATTTGAGTACTCTATATCGCTTGCTAGACTTAACTCCTCTTCTTCTATCAGTAGCTCAGGATTTTCATTTACAGCCTCTTTATCATTTTCTTCTACTACTTGTGGCGTTAAAATAGATTGATATTCTATCTCATCATTCTCGTTAGAGTTCTCTATATCGATAGCTAAGCTCAATTCCTCTTCTAACGGTAGCTTAGGATTTTCATCGATTTTTTCTTCATTAATAAAATCAAAAAGTGAACTTGATCGAACACTATTATCCAAATTTAAAACCGTTGTCTCTTTATGTTGGATAATATTTATATCTTCATTGTCATTATTTTCTTCCACAAGAGGATAATTATCTACATCTTGTAGATTTATTTGTACATGTGTCAGCATTGAATCTTCTACTATAGGAGAAGATGAATTTTTATCAGTAGATTTACTATTCTTTTGTAGAAGACTAAATACATCATCCTGAGTTCGTAGTTTTTCTGCTGTTTCTACCATTCTAGCTTCTTCTATTCTCTCATTAATAATCTTAGGACGATGATACCCATAAATTGGGGATATTGTTTCTGAAGGTTTAAAGGGTCTACTTGCCTTAAAATTATTCTCATTCGACGATTTAATAGACGGATTATCACTAAATGATTCTGTATGCCCTTTTGGGCGTTGTGGTATTCTTTGTTGCTCAATAGTGTTGTTTATGGAACTATTAATGTCTTTTTGCGAATTCGAATTATATCTTGCTTTACCTTCTCTTCTTCTACTTTCCCTTGGTTTATTTTCAGTCGATTCTACTGTTTCCTCGCTATCACTATCTGGTATGAGAGGAAACCGGAACTTTCCCTTTGGATATTGATAAATCACTTTAGATTCAATTTCTTTCTTCCATTCTCTAGGTTGTTCCATTGATTGTAACGTTTCTTGTTCTTCGACGTACTCTTCTGTTTGGTTCAACTCCATTTCTTCATTCCCAAATTGCCTAAATACTTTCTTGAACCAATTCACAAACTATCACTCTTTCTATCCAATCTAAATCTCTATATTATTTTAACAGTAAATACAAGAATTTCGAGTACTATTTTTATAACATATCTTGCATTCCCTCATATGTAGCTATTTAAACAAAAAAAGAGAAACTTTTAAGAAAGTTTATCGAAACCTTTCTGAAGTAACTCTTTATACAATGCTAATAAGAATACGTATATTTTAATATAACTTTATATCAATAAGATGTCAGAAAAAATAAATTAACATGACTATGTCTTTACAATTAAAAGAAGTCTTGTTTTATTTCTCTCTCTTTCTATTTTTCCCCAATATAAATATAGGCTCTAATTCTTCTTCCTCATATAAGAAGGATAAGGCTGTTATAGGAACTCTTCCACTAGCAAAGAAGCTCATAGCCATTTGAGCTAATATATCATAGCCTGTTTCATTGACAATATCTGCAATGATTAATACATCTTGATGCGGTAAAGCAATAGCCATAGTCCCTTCTACTTTTTCTTTCATTTCTTTTAAAAAGGATTCATTAAGGATTCTACTTGCATCATACCCATCATTACTATTTAAAAAATAGTAAGTATTTCCTGCCACTACATCTTTCTTTACATTTGTTGTTAATGATCTAACATTAAATAAAGCCATTTCTTTTATGGAAGTGGCTGTCCATTTTTCCTGTTGAACCATTTTTTCATCAATAAGGCGATAAGTATTTCCTAAATCCAATGCGTAATAAATTCTTGTTTCAGCTGTATGTTCATCTGTAATAAACGGAATTTCTTCATTAGAAACGGTTGGAAAGGAGGTAGAACGAATAACTGGGTATATCTTTTTTTCATGACCTTCTACCATATCATCCTTATCTAATGCTTGTAATCCTTCTTCAATATAATAGACAATCTCATCTATTGCCTTGTCCTTTTCATTTTCCCATCTTGCAATGATACCAGGTAATGAAACTGTTACACCTTTTGTCGTTTGCTTACTTTCAATCCTTAATTGGTCTTTTTTTTGATCGAATTTAAAAGTACGATCATTATTTGCAAGTCGATTTTTTAATATATCTTTCATTTTTTTACTGTCCATTTTCAACGCTGCTCACATCCCTTTTAATGGGTTAACCTATTTTTAAAACCATTATAACCATATCCCTCTATTATTTCAAAAAGGCAGTATTCTTTCTACTCAAATTGTCCTATTCATGCTAAAAAAAGAAATCTCCCTAAGAAAAGTCAACAGCTGGTAACTATTGCATTTCTTATAGGAGATTTCCTTTTGCTCCTCATTTTATAAAGACTCAATAAACTTTTCGATTTCCTCTTGTGTTTTACGGTCTTTACTAACAAATCTTCCTAGTTCTTTTCCGTTTTCGTATGCAATAAAGCTAGGTATTCCAAATACATCTAATTCAATACATGTATCAATAAATTTATCTCTATCTACATGAACAAATGAATAACTATTAAATTTTTCTTCCACTTCAGGCATAAATGGTTCAATAAAGCGACAATCTCCACACCAGTTTGCGGAAAAAAGAAAAATATGCTTATCAGCACTATTCTTCAGTTCAGTAAATTCTTCTACTGTTTGTAAATCTTTCATGAGTATTCCTCCTCTATAAATCCTTACTTTCTTATGATAGTATCAGATTCATTTTCTATACACTACTTATTTGCTCTTTGGGAATTTACATTTTGCTATTAGCAGCTTAGTTTGAATATCGTTTGTCATATTCATACTGACCTATTAATAAATCCATTACATGAAGAAACATATGACTTCTATCTACTTTCTCATTAGTAAATATGCCAATTGCTCCCTCGTGGTGACGAACATTTTTTTTATTAGCATATTCATCCATAATGACTCCTAGTTCTCTTCCTAATGCTAACTCTACATCTATTTCTTTTGGTAGTGGTATTCTTGCACCACCTGCTACAAAGGACTTGCCATTTTTTAATACAATCGCTCCCCAATTACATAAAAATAGCTTATCCTGGATTCGATGGACACCGCCCTCTAAGCCTATTCCTATATCCCCATTTCCCTCTTTTAATGCTGCATTTGCTCTATTTAAAGCACCCGTAATGGTTTCCTCGTCAGAAAATGGTTGATTACTTACACCTGACTCCACAGCATATTCGTAAAATTCATTCTCTAAATAATTTTTGAAACCATTTTTAACAGCTTGTACCTTAGCTACATTTTTTGTACCAATGCATATTTTCACAATTCCCACCCTTTTTCACCACTACAGTTCTTATAAAAAAGGGGTACCTCAAACAACATGGTGTTGGAGATACCTTTTCATTCATTATTGATTTGCACGTAATGTGTCGATAGTTGATTTATCTGTTGACTTAACCAATTTCGTTACTAATTCTTTTGCAGCAGCATAATCATCAATATGAATAATAGAAGCACTTGTATGAATATAACGTGAACAAATACCGATTACCGCACTAGGAACTCCCTCATTAGAAATATGAACTTGACCAGCATCCGTACCACCTGGTGAAATAAAATACTGATATGGAATTTGATTAGATTCTGCTGTATCTAAAATAAATTCTCTCATTCCACGATGAGTAACCATAGTACGGTCATAAATGCGTAATAGAGCTCCTTTTCCTAACTGACCAAATTGATTCTTATCACCTGAAGCATCATTTGCTGGACTAGCATCTAATGCATAAAAAACATCTGGCTTGATCATATTTGCTGCAGTTCTTGCCCCCCTAAGTCCTACTTCTTCTTGAACCGTAGCTCCAGAATAAAGAATATTAGGTAAAGTTTCTCCCTGTAATTCTTTTAATAATTCAATGGCCAAACCACAACCATAACGATTATCCCAAGCTTTTGCCATAATCTTCTTCTCATTTGCCATAGGAGTAAAAGGACAAATTGGAACAATTGGTTGCCCTGGTTTAATTCCTATTGAAATAGCATCTTCTCTATCATCGGCACCAATATCAATTAGCATATTCTTAATTTCCATTGGCTTATTACGGATTGCTTCATCTAAAAGATGGGGTGGAATAGATCCAATTACCCCTGTAACAGGACCATTATGTGTCATGATTTGCACTCTTTGAGCAAGTAATACTTGACTCCACCAACCGCCCAGCGTTTGAAATCGAATCATACCGTTGTCTGTAATAGATGTAACCATAAATCCAACTTCATCCATATGACCAGCAACCATTACAGTTGGACCATCTTGCAAACCTCTTTTGACTCCAAAAATGCTTCCTAAATTATCTTGAACAATTTCATCTGAATAGAGGCTCAACTGTTCTTTCATAAATTTTCTGACTTCATGTTCATTACCCGCTACACCAGGTAATTCAGTTAGTGTGCGAAATAACTCTAATGTTTGCTGCTCCATTTTTCAAAACTCCTTCTAAAGTTATGTATATTTAAATAATATATTTATTGTACCGAAATATTATTAAGCATACCACTACTTTCCTTTCTACTGTTATCATATAAATATATTATTATTCTCTAAAACGATTACATCTTTATGTAAACGCATTTTTGCTAAAACTTTCTCTTAATTGAAAGATTAGCTATAATAAGTAAAAAGAAAAGGAGCCATAATATGAGTTGGAAGTCTTTACTAACGGGAGTAGTAGTTGGAGTTGCAGCAAGTTATGTTGTAAAGGAAACTCTTACAAAGGAAAAATCCTTATCAAGTACGGAAGTATTACATATGGTAAAAGGGGCTTTTAAAGAACGAGGACCTATTAATGGATCCTGGATTCTTACAGAAAAAGAAACTCTTCAAACAGCTAGTCATTCTTATAATGTCTATCGAGGAGGCATTACTCGAATGAATGGTTCTACCCAAGAAGCCTTTGAATTCATTTGTGATAGCAACACAGGTGAAATTTTAGACGTTTATCACGTGTCTTAGTCATCTTAACACCAAAAGGCATGAATACGGTTAACAATCCCCATTTTCATGCCTTTTAAGCTTATTGAATTGTACGATTTCCTCTTATTGAAATTGAACCTCACAACGATAAATACGATTTCCTCTTTCTGAGAACTTTTCTTCATATTCAGTCATAATGTTTCCTTCAATATTACTATTATGCAAGTCAAGGCTAATATACTTCAGTAACATTCCATATTCTGAAAAGCTTCTTAAAGAATATTCGAATAAACCTTGGTTATCGGTTTTAAAATGTATTTCTCCTTTATCTACCAAAACTGATTCATATGATTTCAAAAAGGTTTTGAAAGTCAATCTTCTTTTCTCGTGTCTTGTTTTTGGCCACGGATCTGAGAAATTTAAGTATACTCGATTTATTTCCCCTTTTTCAAAATAATCCATTAGCTTAGAAGCATCCATATTCATCAACTTAAGATTTGGTATATCTGCTTCAATTAAACGATCTAAAGCAGAAACGATTACACTTTCTTGTAATTCTACACCAATATAATTAATAGCAGGATTTGCTTTAGCCATTTCTGTAATAAAACGTCCCTTTCCTGTACCTATTTCTATATGAATAGGACCTTTTTGATTAAAAGCTTGATCCCATTTACCTTTCCATTCTTCTGGGTTTCGAATAACAAACTGCGGATATGCATCTAATTTGTCCTTAGCCCATGGTTTATGTCTTAATCGCATGCGGACACTCCTTAATAAATTAATTATCGTTCAAACAATAACACGCTTACCACTATCATGCAATACTCTTTTATTGGGAATAAGTACAAAGTGGAGGATAAATTTTCATGATGCTTATTTGCATAAAGAAAAAAAGAATCCACAACCTAATAGTGAATTCCTTAATTGGTATTTGAATGTAAGATTTTTGTTCATTCATATTCCTACTAGGACCTATAGAAAGGGTGTTCAATCATGCCATTAAATCAAGAGCATCAACTAGCTTTATTAACAGACATACTGTCCAATCAGCAAACAGATTGTTGCGGATCCATATCAGAATGTGAGCAAGTTCAAAGATTGATTACCTCACTAAGAACAAATGGTCAACTTAATGAAAATATCCTTCCTATCTTAGATGAAATTAACCGTTACAGCGAGCAAGGAATAAGAACTTCCAATCTTGATGATCACATTCAGTCTCATCAAGATCAGTTATCTCAATGGGTTGATGGTATTACCAGCTTAACATGATTCTTAGTCTATATCATGTAAAAACTTTAACCATCTATTCATCTCTTCATATCGACTTTTATCTTTGTACCAACGAATGGAATTAATGGTTTGTGCTATAACATACCATTTCATTCGTAAAGCTAGATTATCCGAAAGATCATAGCCGTAAGTCGTTAACCAATTTTGCCATTCTTCTTTTGGGATATACCAGTAAAGTAGCATTCCTATATCAATCGCAGGATCTGCTATCATGGCACCATCCCAATCGATTAAATACAACTGGTTGTCTTCAGAAAGCAACCAGTTGTTATGATTGACATCACAATGACAAACTACATGTTCACTTGTCTTTATAAAAGGGAGATTTTCTTCCATAAATCGGATTGAATCCATTATATCCTTGTTATTTTTCAACTCATCATCTAATTCCGCTTTAATAACTGCTAAGACCATCTCTGGAAGAAAAGATGTTTTACCCAGTCTTCTTAACATCTCTAATAGAGGCTTAGATGTGTGAATTTTTTTTAATAACATGGTTACTCGTTCATCTCTCATATCGGAATGACCAAACTCCCTACCAATTAACCATTGTTGGGCAGTAAAGACATCTCCGTTTTCAAATCGTTTTGTCCAAACAAGTTTTGGGACTATTCCTTCTGCAGATAAAACAGCCAGAAAAGGAGAAGAATTCCGCTTTAAAAAGAGTTTTTGCCCATTATTTTGTGCAAAAAATGCTTCACCTGTTTCGCCACCTGCAGGCGTTATTTCCCAATCTTGCCCTAATAAATGTTCCAAAATTGTTCACCTACTATATGTTATGCTCCAAAGAAAAGATGAGAAATTCCTGTTTGAGTTTTTTTCGTCCTAATTTGTAGGAAGAACAAACAAAAATGTTTACCGTTTTCCAATCCTTTTTGTATTACTCAATCGTTCGTATAAATATAAGAATAGCACTGACAGAAGTAGTACCATGTACCTAATATATATTGATATAAAGAAAAAGTACATAGTATCCTAATATTAATACTATGTATCCATATTTCCTATAGAGTATATTAATTTTTAGTCAATATATTAATCATTCTTCTAAGAAAGTTTCTCATTAAATATTATCTCTTATTTCATTTTTTAGTCAAGTAAATCCTCTGCTTAAAAAATAATATATTTAAATCATATCCCTACTTGGAAAATCAATACCATTTTATTGTCCTATAATTGTTATACTTAATGGTGATAAAGAAAGATTTTTTGTTTCAATCAGCGGAAACTCGTTAAAGTAGAATTTCTCATTCTTTAAAATGAGCTTCCAACCTTCATTAGTTGGCTCGACTGTTTCTTCAGACTGTAGACTATTTATATAGACAATGATTGTCTTCCAATTGTCAACTCCTTCTAAATCATAAAGAATATATTCAATTACTGAATTAGGTAAATCATTTACCTTTATATGCTTCTGGATATCTTCCACAGTAGAAAATCTAAAAGCCCTAATTTTCTTTCTCAAGGAAATTAACCCTTTTATATATTCCACATTTTTTATATATTGATCTTTCCGATTCCAATCTATCTGATTAATATGATCTGGTGACTGATAGCTATTTTCTATTCCATATTTTGTACGAAAGAATTCCTGACCACAATGCAAAAATGGTATCCCTTGACTAAGCAACACAAGTGAAGTAGCAAGGCGATGTTTCTTTTGTTTAAGTTCATTTGTTTCGTGCGGAAAACATAATTCAATCTTATCCCATAAAGTATGATTATCATGTGATTCCACATAATTGACAGATTGATTTGGGTTATTAAACATCCCTTTTTCACTATACAATCCAACACTGCCTGATAATAGCTCTGCTACTTCTTTCGTGTATTGTACGTTTCCAAGTGCGAAACCAACGTCATGTAACTGGAATGTACTTCCTTTTATTCCATCTCTAAATCGATCATTAAACTGACCAATACCATTTAATGATCCTTGATTGCTGATAATAGCTTTTTCCTCTTGCTTTAACGGAGTATCCAAATCCCAACCTTCTCCGATTATAAGAATACTTTCATCTTTTTCCGTACAAATTTTACGTATTTCATTCATAGTGGTTATATCCAAGATTCCCATTAAATCAAACCGAAATCCATCTACTTGATATTCTTCAAGCCAAAAACGGATAGAATCAATAATAAATCTTCTTACCATTAATCTTTCTGAAGCAATATCATTCCCTACCCCTGTTCCATTCGATGGCATTCCGTACTTATTGTATCGGAAATAATATCCAGGCACTATTTTTTCAAAGGAAGAGTCTTCTTTTTTATAAACATGATTGTAAACAACATCCAATATTACTCGTAAACCTTCTTTTTGAACAGCATGAATCATTTCTTTTAATTCATTTATCCTTAAGTAAGGTTTGGTTGGATCAAGAGAATAACTCCCTTCTGGCACATTAAAATGAGATGGATTATATCCCCAATTATATTGTTTTAAAACCTCTAATTCGTCTACTTCTTCAAAGTCATGTACTGGTAAAAATTCAACATGGGTGACACCTAAGTCTTTTATATAAGAAAGCCCTGATAATTCATTACCTTTTGTTTTCGAATCTACTTCTGCAACACCTATATACTTGCCTTTTGCTTTTACTCCACTATCTGGGTGAATCGTGAAATCTCTGATATGTGTTTCATAGATAATACTATCAACAGGATTTTCAAGCTTTGCTAAATCTGGTTTTTGGCGTTTTGTTTTATTCAAATCAACAATAACACCAGAGGATCCATTTACAGAAACAGCTACACAGTATGGATCAATAGCTTCTGTCCATTCAAGATTTATAAGAACTAAATAACTATAAAAATATCCTTCTAAATCTTCATTAATTTGAACACTCCAAACTCCCTTTTCCTGTCTAACCATATCAATCATTTTTCTATCTCGGTACGATTCTTCTGGAGATTGGAGCACTAGCTTTACTTTTTGAGCAGTTGGAGCCCATAAATAAGCTATACTATGACTTTGGGAATATTTCATTCCAAGTGGCCCATCATAATAATATAAGTCATCAAATTCCTTTGTCCGAATCACTGCACCAATTTGAAGATCTGTTGTTTTTTTATGTTCATCCTCTATTTCATATTTCCTACCAATTTCAATACTCCCCTTAATCCTACATTGATACTTGATAAAGTGATGCATTCTTTCTTTTGTTTCTATAAAAAGTTCCTGTCTTTGTTGCTCATCTACTAATGTGAACGTATTAGACTCTCCCTCGAAATAGGAATATGGCAAAAGTATAGTTATAAGTGTTAATTCATCTAGGTATGCAAAAAAATCCCTTCTAATGGATAGCAATTTCCTCACTCCCTTTTCAATAAGTAATTCTTATACAGGGTATACAATTATTGTGGTATAAAAGTGAATATCTAATTATTTTAGCTGGAAATAGTTATATACCCCTTTATACAATTGGATAAACTTTCTTATTATTGTTCTGGTGTGTCCCATTCATACCTTCTTTTAGAAGTTGTTAAACCGTATTGTAATAAACTTTCTGCTGCTTTTAATTGTATTGCTTTTATAGGTGCATGATGGTTACGCATTTTCTTAAACCATTCGTCGTAATTACGCATCTCTATTATCTTTAAGTCATATGGTGCTGTAGGAAAATCAATATATCCGTTTCTTGATAAAATCACCTTTTGAATAGGTAAAGAAATATCATATTTATCCAAAATACCTCTTATAATTTTTTCAGTTCTATCGATTGAAATAACAGGACTAAGTATTTTTTTCTCCTTATCATTTCTCTTCTTTAACCAAAATTTTTCATTTGAGCCTACAAATACTGCTGAGTTTTCCGCTTCTAACACATGAATACACCAGATATCTGTTGGTGTGATAATTATTGTATCCAGTTCAATAGGAGCATTTTTCAATTGAAAAATTGGTTGATAGAAAACCAAATACGTATCAGGAAATCTCTGTAAGTAATATTTTAGTAATTCATCATAATATAAAACTCTATGTACAGAGGATATTTCCGTCAATGTAGAACTAGCCCATTTCAATTGAAAATGAAATAATTGATTTAAAAATTGCTGTTTTAGTTCATTTATTGAGTCGGGATGATTATATTGTGTAGCATCATAATGAAAACTTAAATCCTCTTCCTCATCCTCTAGAACATCATCTATTGATTCTTCAACTTCTTCTTCCTTCTTTTTCCTTGAAATCAATGTTTTCATTTTATCGAAAAGGTTAGGCTTTTCGATTATCCAATCTTCCTCCACATTTGATGGAGATATTGGAAAAACATTTAAATCATTTGTCTCAAATGATCGTTTTAATCCCATCCATTTTTGTTTCTTTAATCGAACAAATCGAGAAGGATATAAGACAATGTTTTGTTCATATCTTGAAACATAATCCCTCAATTTTATTAACTGCGCCAATCTCTTTCCCCCTACGCCAACTTCTGTCTACTTGGATTAATAAAAAGAAAAACTTTTTATTATTTCATATTTTGGATCTCTATCTAGATGGGTCTGAAACAATTCAATACCTGTTACTTTGAAAGTTATCGGTTGAGCTAAATTTATTCCCTCTTCTATTATAGAAGTTGTAAAAGGTTCTTCTCTTATCCATTTTCTTGCCACCGTTATGTGTGGATGAAATGGCCTTGTCTCTAATGTAAAACCTGCTAAACCGCAAAGTTGATACACATTATTTCTTAATACCATCAAAGACGATTCTTCTTTTAATCCAGCCCAAAATATCCTTGGGCTTTGCTTATTTCCGAATGTACCAAAATGTTCAATATGTAAAGAAAACTCTTCTTTTGATAAATCAGACTCCTCTAATAACTCCTGCAGTTTTGCTAATTGATCTTTTTTTGCATTTCCTAAAAATGCTAATGTTATGTGATAATCTAGAGGATTCACCCATTTTTTAAAGAATCGATTTTCCCTTAAATCTATATTTACTCTAGCAAGTTCTTGTTTTGCTTCATCAGATAGCTTTATCCCAATAAAATAATGAGTTTGGTTAGATTCCATTTATCCATGATCCTTTACCTAATATTTTTCTCATTTTATATCGACACTTATATCTAATCTCTCCACTTGTAAATTCAAGTAATTTATAAGTAGACAGTATTTACTATATATTATATAGCCTAAATACATCATTTAAACCCTATAACAAAGGATTATAAACGAAAAAGGCATACAAATGATGTTAGAGTCACTCGTATGCCTTAAGCGGATGCAATAATTATGAATGAAAATTCATTAATGATTAAAAATTTAATTCAAATCTCCACATTCTTTTTTTATTGCTTCTTGAAAAAGAACCTGTAATTTTTTGGTTACTTCTCCAACTTTCCCTTCTTTTACTGGAACATTATTTATTGCAGTTATTGGAGTAACTTCTGATGTAGTACTAGTTAGAAAAACTTCATCAGCATCAATAAGTTCTTCAATAGAGAAGGCCTTTTCAATTAATTCCATATTATTTTCTTTAACAACTTCAATCACTTTTTGTCTAGTAATACCATTTAAAATATATTGATTTGCTTCATGCGTTTGTATCTTACCATCATTAACAATCCATATATTAGAAGAGCTACCTTCTGTAACATCTAAATCTCTGTATTGAATACTCTCATAACAATCTGCTTCTACAGCTTTTTGCTTTGCTAAGACATTACCAAGTAAATTCAGGCTTTTAATATCACATCTGGACCATCTAATATCCTCTACTGTAATTGCCTGTACGCCATTACTCATCTGTTCTACTGGTCTAGCAAAATCCTTCGTATAAGCAATAAAGGTTGGAGTAATTTGCCCTTTAGGAAAGGCGTGGTTTCTTGAACTAGTGCCCCTTGTAAACTGCATGTAAATATATCCGGTATCTAGATTGTTTTTTTGAATCAACTGGTCTAATAAGGCCGTTAATTCTTCCAGAGAATAGGATATGAAAATATTTATTTTAGCACTGCTTGAGAGCAATCTTTCTAGATGTTCTTTCGCTGTGAACATTTTGCTATTATAAACGCGAATCACTTCATAAATTCCATCGCCAAATTGATATCCTCTATCTTCTATATCTACTTTTGCTTCTTCTCTTGGAATATATTCCCCATTCATTAGCACAATGCCCATTTTCTCTTCTCCTTTTATAAATTATCTTTTTATTTAGCTAACTCATAAATTGCTTGTGCATAAATTGCTGTAGCTTTCATTAAATCTTCTAGATACATATACTCATCTTTTTTATGAGCGATATCTTCTCTTCCTGGAAATAGTGGACCAAAAGCTACCCCACTTTTTAAGGATCGAGCATATGTACCTCCCCCAATAGATAATAACTTAGCTTCTTCCCCTGTTTGTTCGATATAGACTTTACTTAGAGTTTGAATTAATTCTGATTCCTTTTCTACATAATGTGGTTTTGAATCTGTAAAGTTTACGATTTTAAAATGGTGTTTTTCCAATAACTGATCCAATTTTGTTTTCGTATCATCCATGTTCATGGTAACTGGGTATCTTACTGTCTGCCCCAATTTCCCACCAATCTTTTTATCATATTCTAAAATACCTACATTAAGTGTTAAATCTCCTGTTATATCATCATTATAAGCAATTCCTAACTTATTTCCCCTAGAATCATTCACAAAAAAGTCTTTAACAAATTGGAAATAGTGTTTTGCCTTAGAATCCAACTCAAAGTCATTAAGAAACTCAGCTAAGCGTAACCCTGCATTAATTCCATTATCGGGTTCAAGTCCATGTGCAGAAACACCTTCTAATTCTAAGACTAACTCCCCGTTGTCCACATAATACTTCCCTGTTAAATTCTTTTCCTTTAAATAATTTTGAAAACGTTGGATTACTTCTGTTTCTTCTCCTTCTTTTACATCCATGACTACCTTAGCAAAATCCGGAACCATATTATATCTTCTACCAGAGGCAAAATGATTTATATGCAGCTTGCCTAAATTCTCTTCCTCACTTGCAATAACCTGAACAATATCAAAGTCAGAGATTCCCTTTTCCGCATATATAATAGGAAAATCTGCATCTGGGGCAAAACCTAAATCAGGCATTTTTTCTTCTTTAAAGTAAGTATCAACACATCTCCAATCACTTTCTTCATCTGTCCCGATAATCATTCTTACTTCCTTATTTAATGGTAAGTTTAGTTCTTTTACTATTTTCATTGCGTAATAAGCAGCCATTGTTGGTCCTTTATCATCTAATGCACCTCTGGCATAAATCTTACCATCTCTTATTTCTGCACTATAAGGATCGCTAGTCCAACCATCGCCCTCAGGCACCACATCAACATGACATAAAATTCCAAGAATGTCGTCCCCTTGACCAAATTGAAGATGACCAGCTACATTTTTTACATTTTTGCTAATAAAACCATCTTTTTCACCAAGTTGAAGCATATATGTTAATGCTTCTTTTACTCCTACTCCAAAAGGTGCATCCTTAGTAGCATTTTCTTCATCTAGGACACTCTTAATTTGTAATAACCCCTGTAAATCTTTAATAAAGCTATCTTTACGATTATGTATTTCAGTTAACCAATCAATAGAGCTCATCTTTTCCTCCTTATATGTCTTAACAATATCAATATAAAAAAACATACCACAAAAAAATATATAAGAAAAATAAAATTCAGTTATATTAAGTATAGTACACTTATTATATAAAACAAAATAAGTATCTCTACCCTTATTACAAAAATGGAAAGGTCGTGAAAAGTTGGGTTATATAGAGGATTTGAGAACATTAGTTGGTAAAATGCCCGTTATTTTAGTAGGGGCGGTTATTATTTTAATAGATCAACATAAATCTATACTTTTGCAAGAAAGAATACATCCAAAAAAGGTTTGGGGTCTACCTGGTGGATTAATGGAGTTAGGAGAAAGTACAGAAGAAACCGCTAAACGTGAACTATGGGAAGAAACGGGGCTACAAGTAAACAACCTTCAATTATTATCTGTTTACTCAGGAAGTGATTATTACACGGTGGCAGCTAACGGTGATCCATTTTATACAGTTACAACTGCTTACTATTCCTCAGATTTTAGTGGAACGCTCGAGGTAAACAAGGAAGAGGCCTACAGTCTTGCATATTACCCTTTAGATAAGCTACCAGATGAAATGGTCGGAAGTCATCGAAGGATGATTCTAGACTTTATTCAAAAAATAGACAATGAAAAAAACTACTAATATATTCTACAGAAGACTCTGTCCACTTATTATTACATGTCATATTTTGGTGGTTTAAGGTACCTAAAAGATGTTTCATCTAGATAAAAAAAAGGGAATGAAAGAAAATTATAAGTTTTTTCGAATTATTATTCATATCTATATCATTTGTACCATAAGCATATGATATAGTTAAAACTTTAATCAGTGGGTTGCTTTTTTCTCCCCTTGATTACTAGTTAAAACTAATGGGGAAAATCAAAAACATTCCTCCACTAATCACCACCCATTTTTTCCACCATATAGTTTAATTGGAGAGATATGTAAGAAAAGACTACAGGAGGTGGTAGATTCAATTGAAAATAAGCAAATATTTTGTAAATTAGCGCAAATAATGTAGAATATATTAGTAAATAGGGGTACAATAGTTGTGTAAAGTATATAAGTATTTCTATTGTTAACTATTTAGCCAGTTGAAAAGGGGTTGTCTGTGGAAAAGAAAATTACATACGCTTGGAGAATTAAGTTCTCCAAATAAGCTGTCGGTCGCTGGAATTTGCCAAAGGTTTGAAAAATGGATAGGGAGTGGTTTATTGAAACCTTCAACTAACCGGATGTTAAACCGTATCAAATCCGTCTACATGTTTATTAGTAAGCGTGGAACTGTAACGACACAAGAGCTAGTGGAGGAATTTGGTATTACTCCGCGAACGATTCAAAGAGATTTGAATGTGTTAGCTTATAATGACTTAGTGCACAGCCCTAGTCGTGGAAAATGGACAACAACTAGAAAGAAAGTGAAGATGACATCCTAAATAGTCCTTGCTATTTATAAAGCAGACTGGATTACAGAGTAGGTCAATGAAAATATTTGTTTGTAAAAAAACCTCATCCTCCATATCTTAAAGTATTCTAATGAATAACTTATAAAGATTGGAAGTGAGGTTTTTCTTTTATCTTAAAAGAAACTGGTAACAAAATTCTTATTTATTTTCGTAAGTTAATAATAACTCTATTTCTTCGTCCGTTAATTCTCTATACTCTCCAAGTTCTAATGTCTCATCTAGTAAAAGTGGGCCCATTGAAATTCTTTTTAAGTACATTACTTTCTTTCCAACACTTTCAAACATTCTCTTTACCTGATGAAATTTACCTTCTGAAATAGTTAATTCAATATCAGATGTTTCCCCAGATTTTAGTATCTTTAAATCCCCAGGTTTTGTAACATATCCATCATCTAAGGTAACTCCATTTCGGAAAGCAGATATATCTTCCTCTCCAACTATCCCTTTAATGACTGCAAAATATGTTTTTGGAACATGCTTTTTAGGAGATAGTAATCGATGTGCTAATTTTCCATCATTGGTAATGAGCAATAAACCTTCTGTATCTTTATCCAATCTACCTACAGGAAAAGGGTTGTATACCGAATCTTCAATTTGTAGAAGATCAATGACTGTCTCTTCTCTAGTATCTTCCGTAGCAGAAATAACACCAGGTGGTTTATTCATCATTAAATAAATAAACTCCTTATATTCAATTTTTTCATTATATAAAAAGATGTCGTCTACAGTGGGATCTACTTGATATTTCGCATCTTTAATTATTTCATCATTAACTTTTACTGCTTTGTTTTTCAATAGTGCTTTTACATCTTTTCTGCTTCCATAACCTAAATTCGCAAGCATTTTATCAATTCTCATTTTTTCACCACCTACATTTTTTATTTATTAGAAGGGAATTCTTAGCTTTCGTTTTATTTTCACTGCTTGGTCACCAAATAATCGATAAATCAATTTTGTTCTGAAAGCAAGATATGCATATATTGCTACTCCAATTACGGCTACTACTATCACCATTAAAATAGAAGATAATACCGATTCTGGCGACAAAAATGAGGATAAAAGCTTGTATAAGATTGTTGTTACTATATACATAATAGCGGAAAATCCAATAATCAATACACTTCTTCTAATAACAACTTTAAACGAATACTCTGCATACACTTTTATTACGATAAAGTTTATAGTAATGGAAACAATGTATCCTAATGCAGTAGCAAGTATTGCTCCATATGTCTCCCATTTTTCAATCAGAGGGATATTTAAACTTAGCTTAACTAATATACCTACTAATAAACTTAGTACAGTAAAACGTTGTTCATTAATCCCTTGTAAAATGGAAGCTGTCACAGGATATAAAGAAAATAATATAGCAACAGGTGCATACACACTTAATACCTCGGCACCCATAATTAAGTCCTCGGTTCCATAAAACAATCGATAGACTGGTTCTGCTAATACAGATAAACCAATACAAGCTGGCAACGTAATAAACAATAGAACTTGAAACGTTTGATTTAAGTTGGCTGATAGATCTGATCGATCTTCCTTAATAAAAGCACGAGTAATCATAGGAATTAACGCCATAGAAAAACCAGTAGCAAGTGAAACGGGAATAATAATAATTTTATGTGTCTGATAGTTAAAAATATTTAATGCTGTCTCCGAAATGGAACTTAACCCTATTCCACTCATCGCTTGATTAAACGTAAGCGTATCTATTAGCTGGAATAATGGATTTGCTATACCAACAAATACAAATGGCGCAGCAGAAAAAATTATTTCTTTATACATAGAACTTAATGATATATCTGTTAAAGTCCCTTTATCATCGAGAAGCAAACTATCGAAATTAGACTTATTTTTTTGCCAA
>DATMFU010000456.1:0-3899 GCA_035556015.1 Niallia sp.
AATGGGTGGTAATCCAATGATGGGAGGATATAATCCTGGAATGCCGATGGGAATGATGCAACCAGGAATGAATCCAGAAATGGGTGGTAATCCACTGATGGGAGGATATAATCCTGGAATACCAATGGAAATGATGCAACCAGGAATGAATCCAGAAATAGGTGGTAATCCAATGGCAGGAGGATATAATCCTGGAATGCCAATGGGAATGATGCAACCAGGAATGAATCCAGAAATGGGTGGTAATCCAATGATGGGAGGATATAATCCTGGAATGCCGATGGGAATGATGCAACCAGGAATGAATCCAGAAATGGGTGGCTATCCAATGGCAGGAGGATATAATCCTGGAATGCCGATGGGAATGATGCAGCCAGGAATGAATCCAGAAATGGGTGGTAATCCAATGATGGGAGGATATAATCCAGGGATGCCAATGAATTCATTTGAACCAAATATGATGCAGTCTCCTTATCCTCAAGGAGCAGTAGGGAATACACCACCAATGGATAATTCGATGGTACCAGGACCAGGTTACAATCAAGGAACCTCATTTGAGGGAAATATGCAGCAACCACTAACACCAGAAATGCAGCAACAAGTTTTTGGGCCAGGTGGAAATGCGCCAGTATATTCACCTCCATTTAATTCAAGTATGGGGCAACCGCCATTTATGAACCCATACGGTATAAATCAAGGCACCCCTTTTGGAATGCCAAGATATGAAGAGGAAGAAAGCAGTGACCTATGATGTATTTCGTAGAGGGGACGATATTTTTTATGATCGTCTCCTTTCTTTATTGGAAAAGAAATTATCTATTGAAATAAATGGTATCCAACGAATTAGAAAGGAAGTTTTTCTAGTTTCAACAGAGCATTTTACTTTTATCTTAAAGGGATATTCAAGCTATCAAAAACTTAAAATACAAGAAGCTTTTACAATGGCTTTAAAACATGAGGGATTTAATCAAACGTATCAATTTTATAGTGTACAAGAGGAACCAATTATGATGGAAGGGACAATCTACGGATGTATACAATATCTTCAACCAAATGCTTATTCCTTTACATATAGGAATAAATCAGAGAGAAAAGAAGCTTTACTACTCTTGGAACAATTCTATTCAGTGACAGAAAGATTAGTTAATATTTATCAATATATCCTTCCGCCATTTCAAATAATCGATAAATGGCAAACAAGAAAGGAACAGTTTGAAAAAAATAGAGAAATGATAGAGAAATATATAGATGAAACGATTATTAAAGAAATAATTTTTTATGCAGATTTATCGCTAATGCATATATTTCATAATCAACCATATTTTGATTCAAAGCCAAAAGTGATATTGCATGGAGATGTAGCTCATCATAATTTTCTACGGGATAAAGATTTTTACTTGAATTTAATTGATTTTGATTTGATATGTATTGGTCCAGCTGTAATAGACTATATACAATTTGCTAATCGTATATTACCTCATATGAATTGGTCTTATTATGAGTTGAAACATATGCCTGTATATTCCACTTTAATGAAGGAGGAAGCCTTTTTAGCTGCTTTACTATATCCAACTGATATTTTAAGAGAGTGGAATCGTATTATAAGAAGGAATCAATTAGGAAATAAAGAGATGTTAAATCAAGTTATCCACTTAACCTTAGATCAATACACAAAAAGAAAAAGTTTTTATGAAAAAATTAGACGTAAGATTTGAAGCAGTATTAATTCGATAGTATACATTTATAAGCTAACATGAAAGTTTGCTGTATCTTTCATGTTAGCATTTTTTTAGTGGAAATTAGAAAGAATTACCTTGGAATATTATGATAATAAGTGGATAAAAAGAATAAACAATTAGAATTCAAGAAAAATCATCAAAGAAATATAAAAAGTATATAATCAATTTTGTTCTATATAATGAAATATTCTTCATTAACTCTTTTAATTCTATTGAATTTCCTTTATAATGAATTATATTATTCGTTATAGAGAACGATTAACGATTAATCAAATACATATATTCTTTTAAAAGATAGTTAGGAAGAAAATAAAGGGATCGAGACTTATTGGATTTAACCGTTTTCAATATAGATGGGTTATTATGCAGATACATGGAGGGATATGATAATGAAAGTTCTTTTGTTTGGTGGAACTAAACATGTAGTAACTATAGAGTTAATAAATCAACTAAAAAGGAAGAATATCCCTTTTGTGATGGTTACGAATGAAAAGAGAAATAATCTTTTTTGTGATTATCCATTGTTCATTATTAATAATCGGCAGGAACTAATTGATCTATTAATTGAACAAAAAATAGACAAGGTTATACATCTCTGGAATACAGATATTACTACTAATAGTAGTAAAGATTCTTTTCAAGAATCAGAGGAAAACATTGAGCGCACAGTAGATTTATTAGAAGCATGTGTGGAAGCTAAAGTAAAAAAAATAATTTTCCCATCAACTATTTCCGTGTATGGAAACATTTCAGAAGAAAAAATAACAGAAGAATCTCTAACTATCCCTGTTCTTTTTGAAGGGCTTTCTAAAAAAATAGAAGAACAATATATTAAAAATTATCATTCCATGTATGGATTATCTTATAGTATTCTACGCTTTTCTACCCTTTATGGAAATTCCGTGATAAAGGAAGATTTAATCAAATCTACTATCCATAAAATATTGGTAGGTAATACTCCTATTTTATTTGAAAACGGAGAAGAGAAAAAGGAATTTTTATATATAACAGATGCAGTAAATGCAATTATATATTCTCTAGATAAAGGGGATAATGAAATAATAAATTTAAGTGGAGATTTTAAAATTTCTACGAAAGAAATAGTAGAATTTATTGAAATGTACATAAAGAAAAAAGTAAGTAAATCTCTAGAAGGAGAGAAGAGTAACATATCTATAGAAAAGGCAAAGAAGTATTTGGGTTGGGAAGCAGCTTTTTCTATGGAAGAAGGTATCATTCATATCATCAAGAATTTATTACATGACTATAAATATGAAGAAGTGCAATGATAAAGATAAAAAATAGTAAAATAAGCAACGAAAAAATCAGAATGAAAAAATGAAAAATGGTGAGAATAATAGAGAAAGCAAGGTGTAAAGATATTTGAGTTTTAGCTACGTGTTATTTCCTTGGAAATACATTTGAGCTTTGCTAGTAATTAAAAGAGGTGGTTAGAATGAAAACCAGATTCCTTTTATGTTCAACTGTTCTTCTTGTAATCCTATTATCAACCAATGTATTTGTCGGAAATATTGGAGTTGTAAAAGCTAGGGAAGAAGACCCGAAAAAATTAGAAGTTGTATTAAAAAGGGTCTACTTGGATGGTGAAGTAAGTGAAGAGTATGTGGAAGAAACAGTTTGGTCAATGGAAGATTTCTGGTCTAAATATGATAAGTGGCAGTTAGTTGATATGAATAGTAAGGGATTGATTTTTAAACAAGATGTTGATGATATTTCTCCTTTACTAAAAGCTAATGGCTACTTTGGTATAACAGATGACGGTATTTTAACTATTTATAACGGAAAGCCAGAAAAAGAAAATATTATTCAATCTTTTTTTCAGCTAGACTTAAAAAAGTTGGAGTCAAAACAACAAGAAAATTTACAAAAAGGAATCCCTATAAAGTCTAAAGATCGTTATGTTCGGGTATTAGAAACGTTTAAAAGCTTAACTACTATAGAAACACTAAATTAATGTACTCTGTGGAGAAGAACGATATTTGTTCTTTTTCACAGAGGCTTTTTTATGTTAAATCTAATAAACAATCTTAATTAAGTAAATAGACTATTGAGAGGAAAGGAAAAAGTATTTCTCCATCTTAGTAAGAAAAATTATCCTAAGTTTAATTTTTGATAGAATATTATGAAAATCAACTATAA
>DATMFU010000457.1:0-4579 GCA_035556015.1 Niallia sp.
CGCTAGAGATTAGAACTTCTTTGCGAACCGAAGGTTCGTATGACATAGGAAAACTCACGGCAAATGGATTCTGTGAAAGAAAAATCTATTTAACGAGCTTTGGGGTGGGAATCCCACTGCTTCAGCTGTGGGAGCAGTCAACTTAATACCTTCTCATGAAAGATAGCGAGCTCTCGAGAGGCTCATCAAGTTCTACCGTTCAAAATGAGTTAAACCGAGAGTTTAACCAGAAGCAAGAAAGAGCTGTCGTCGTAAGTGATTTAACATACGTTAGAGTGAATCAAAAATGGAATTACGTATGTTTATTTATTGACCTCTTTAATCGAGAAATCATTGGTTGCAGTGCTGGCCCAAACAAAGATGCACAACTAGTCTATCGAGCACTATCTTCGATACATGCCGATTTAAATCAGATTAATCTCTTCCATATTGACCGAGGAAATGAGTTCGAAAACAAATTAATGGATGAAGCGTTAGCGACATTTAAAATCAAACGGTCATTAAGTTTGAAAGGCTGTCCATATGATAACGCAGTAGCGGAAGCTACTTTCAAAATCTTTAAGACAGAGTTTGTCAAAGGTCGCCATTTTGATAGTTTAGAAGAATTAGAACTGGAATTAATGGATTATATCCATTGGTACAATCATATTAGAATTCATGGGACGCTAAACTACACGAGTCCAATTCAATATAAACTTGAACACCTTAAAAAAGTTGTTTAGTTTAGTGTTGACAGTCCAGAAATTATACAAACAAGTAAATAGTTCCTTAATTAAGGGTGCTTTAATTAAACAAGCAGCAAAAAGGATCTTCCAGTTGTTATTATCCCCTTATAGTAGACAGAGAAAAGAAAGGATTATACTGTCTTCTATGGAGGGGATTTTTTCGTGGGAAAAATTCGAAAAAACTATACAAAAGAAATTAAGCTAAAAGCAATTAATTTATACCAAAAGGAAGAAATGGGTATTAGATCAATTTCCAAAGAGTTAGGGATTGGATTTACAACTGTCCAAAGATGGATAGCTCACTATAAAAGAGAAGGCATTCAAGGGTTAGAGGAAAAGAGAGGAACATCTCGTAGTCCACTTAAACGTAGACCTAAAAAAGACGATGAAAGTGATACAGAAAAAATAAGTCGATTAGAAGCAGAGAATGCCTATTTAAAAAAGCTCTTAGCTGCGAAAAAGGAGATGATACAGGAAAAGAAAAATCGTTAGAATATAAAATAATTCATGAGCTTACGGATCAATTTACTATCATCATGTTATGTAAGATAGCCGGGGTTTCAAAAAGTGGCTATTTACAAATGGCTAAGACGCCAAGATAACCCAACAAATAAGGATTTGGATAATCAATCAATCGTAACTAAGATTATTGAATGCCAACAAGATCCTGATATTAATTGGAATTACGGTTACCCAAGAGTTCAAACCTGGCTTAAAAAGACGTATGGTTTGAAAGTTAATCATAAGAGAATTTATCGTTTAACGAAAGTGAATGGAATTCAAGCGAAGATACGAAAAAAGAAGTGGAGGCACTTTGGACGAAAAGAAAAATATGTCGCTTCAGAGAACTATTTAAACAGAGAATTTTCAGCTATACGCCCAAATGAAAAATGGGTAACAGATATAACCTATCTACTATTTAACGGAAAGAAAATCTATTTATCTACGATACTAGACCTTTACAACAATGAGATTATTTCATATAAAATAAGTGAAAGAAATGACCTTAAACTAGTAGCTGATACAGGAAAAGAAGCCATAAAAAAAGAGATGTGGAAGGACTCCTATTACATAGCGATCAAGGATTCCAGTACACCTCAATAAGATATAACAAACTATTAAAAAGATACAACATTAAGCAAAGTATGTCTAGAAAAGGAAATTGTTTAGATAACGCATGTATGGAGAGTTTTTTTAGCCACTTTAAAGCTGAGTGTTTTTACCGATACCAATTTGAGAGTTCGAATGAGGTAAAGGAAGCAGTAAAAAATTATATTAAAATTGACGTTTACATTTTAATGAGAAATATGGAGGTGAAAACGTAGTATTTACAAAAGTTTCAGCAGGGGTGTTTTTAAATGACAAGCACAGATTGTAGAAATTGGAAATTATTAAACCCTCCTTTATGGAAATGTAGTAAAATATTACTATTAAATAATTAAGGAGGGCTATATTTGTGAAAAGGTTATTTAAAGTATTAATTATGTTAGCTTTAGTATTATCGTTTTTCTCGTTTAATTCATCAACTACGGAAGCAGTCACTACTAAAATAGCATTTGTAGATGTAGAAAAAGGAAGCACACTGAATGTACGAAGTAGTGCAAGTACTAAAGCTAAAAAAATTGGATCATTAAAAGATGGAGCAAGTGTGGTTGTCTATTCACAAACTAAATCAGGGTGGTCGGAGATTCGGTATAAAAATAAGAAAGCTTTTGTTTCAACAAAGTATTTAAATTTTTCAAAAGTCTATCCAGTTTATTATTTAAGTGAAGATTATAAAAAGTTCCCTAAAAAATTGCCAAATGGATTAACTATCGGGAAAGAAAATTGGAGCGGACTTGGATATGTTCCTTCTATATTAAAAGGTAAAAAGAAAGTATGGCGTTCTTTAAAAGAACCTATTATTAATACAGGTGGAAAAGTTCAATTTACAGTTACTAAGAATAAGGATACATTTCTTTATTATTATTCAGGTGCTAGTGGTGCTGCAAGTGTTGTATTAGTAGGAGTTCACTCCGATGGAAAAGTGTTTTTAAACAAACACTATGGTGATGGTGCAGGGGTGGATTTAAAGTTTCTTGAAGCAGATAAAGTTGAAATAGCAGTTGAAAGAGATAATGAGAATTGGAATCCTGCTATAGATGGAAATGCTGCAAGACACACTGGTATTTGGGATGTAAAACAATATACAATTTCAAAAACTGGAAAAATGAAACTTGTTAAAAAGTATATGAAAAAAACGGAAATATTTAATTAGATGATAACTGCAATGAATTTGATATGAAAATTAACTTTAAACTTATTAAAGCAAAGAAAAAGTAAGTGTTAGATAGGACATGTTGTTAAGCCATGTCTTTTTTATGCATGGCAAGTAGAGGGGGGAGGGGTATTATACATTTTGAGGCGTTTATCCATCTGCTAATAGAAGGTAGAAGTGTTTGGGGCACTTAGTATGAAAATTTTTAGGATTCGCTACAATAAAAACAAGTATTACTTGTGACTCAATCACTTTATTGATGCTGAAGTAGAAGAAACAGAAGCGACAGCATAATGCATATTATTTGTCCATGTTATCAATTAGGTAGCATGGATTTTTTATTTAAGGGTTGTAGGTGTTCTATTGATGAAGGTTGGAGTTAAAATACAACTTGTATATCTTTGACAATAAATCAGACATACTCTAAGATATAACAATATTTTAACAACATTCAAAGGGTATCTGTTAGCTCAGTTGGGAGAGCATCACCTTGACAGGGTGGGGGTCGGGGGTTCAAGTCCCTCACAGGTCATCCATATCAGAGAGTCTTGCTTCCTTGTAGCACAAGGAAGCAAGGCCTTTTTTATATTCTCTAGAATATCGGGCTAAATAGACTTTAAATTTTTCTTGCCAAAGTTATCAGGGTTCTGAACGGGTAACTTATTTCTTTTTGCATATTTTGAACAAGATATAAATTTCAAATACATATTATTTCTGACGTCGTTTATCTAAAAGTTCAGCAGCCTTCCTAGCTTTTTCCCTAGAAGTATTAATATACAGTAGGGATGTATCCGACGATGTATGCCCTAATTGTGACATAATCAAAGGAATATCTCCTCCCGTCTGTTCCGCTAAATTCGTAGCATAGGTATGCCGTAGTTTATGTGGTGACATTCTTTTATCAAAGGACTTCGTATACTTATAAACAATGTTTTCAATGGCACGATTAGTAAGGGGGAGAGGTTCTCCTTTATAGAGTTTGATAAAAACAAATTCATTCTCATCGTCTTTCCCTGCATAACGTGCATGTCGAATCGATAAATAATCTTTAAGATCATGAAGGGAGGATGGGGTCACACTAACCGTATCCTTTTTGTTTCCCTTCCGAATGACGCTGATTTCTTTTGCACTGAAATCGATATCCTTAATCCTTAAGTTAGATAGCTCATTTACTCGGATTCCGCTACCTAAAAAGAGAGAGAGAATAGCATAATCCCGTTCTTTATCCCGCTTGAAGTAGTTTTTCTGAGTGCCAGAAAGAGAATGCTCATATTCGTCTTTCACGTACGCTAAGAAATCAATATCCTGGCCATTAATAAAGATTTTTTCGGTTATATGTTTGGCCCGTTCATTAAACGTTTCTGATACCTTTTTCACCTGAATTTTTTGCATGACGTTCCTATGGAAATAGGGTTCTCTATTCTCTAATTCAGCTTCTGTCGTCAAGTATTTAAAAAGGGAACGAAGGGAGGATTTATGGCGATTAACGGTTTTTGGATTGATTTTTTTCGTTTCATCATTCTTTGAGACTTTATATTTTTTTCTAGCTATAAATTTAAAATAATTACTAGCTTCCTCTAAAGATAAGTTTTCAAGA
>DATMFU010000458.1:0-23192 GCA_035556015.1 Niallia sp.
TTCCTCTTTTTTTGTAAAGTTTATATTAAATTAGTTAATGAAAGACTTAATTATTAAATTTTGATGTTAAAGTTGGGTGAGTTATTAGTGAAGTTAAAAATGATGTATTCATTTTTGAATTCGGATATAGAGATTATTGAAAAAACTTTAGAAGAGACCGTACATGCCGATTCAGATCTTTTAAGAGAGTCCTCTCTCCATTTACTGAAAGCTGGTGGGAAAAGAATCCGACCTATATTTGTACTTCTGTCAGGACAGTTTGGGGATTATGACATACACAAAATAAAAAAGGCAGCAGTTTCTCTCGAGTTAATACATATGGCTTCACTGGTTCATGATGATGTAATTGATGATGCAGACTTACGTAGAGGACAACCTACAATAAAAGCAAGATGGGATAATAAAGTGGCTATGTATACGGGTGATTATATATTTGCACGTTCCATGGAAATTATGAGTGAAATTGATAAACCTGATGCTCATCGTGTTCTTGCAAATACTATAGTGGAAGTATGTCTAGGTGAAATACAGCAAATTAAAGACAAATATCGTTTTGATCAAAATTTGCGCGACTATTTTAGAAGAATAAAGAGAAAAACTGCATTGTTAATTTCCGCAAGTTCATTAGTTGGTGCCATCGTTTCTGACGTAGATAATAGATACCTAAAACTTTTATACCAGTTTGGATATTATGTTGGTATGTCTTATCAAATTATTGATGATGTTCTTGATTTTGTAGGAACAGAGAAAGATTTAGGTAAGCCAGCTGGTGGAGATTTACTTCAAGGTAATATCACGTTACCTGTATTTTTTGCGATGGAGCAAGAGGATATAAGAAGTAAAATCATTAAGGTTCATGAAGGTATGGATCAAGAAAGTTTAAATGATATTATTGATCTTGTTAAAAATTCGGATGCTATTGAACGTTCTCTTAACGTTAGTGATAAATACTTAAAAAAAGCTTTAGACTCTATAAAGGATTTACCTAACGGAAAGGCTAAGACTGCTCTAGTTAATATTGCCAAGTACTTAGGAAAAAGAAAATTCTAAAGTTATTACGCTTATGAACTTTATGTGAACATTCTGTTAATTTTCCGTGTGCATCAACTGAAAGCGTTTTATTTTCTTTACAAAACATAAATAGCTATGATAGTGTTTTACATAAGATACCATTTATTGTCTAATACATATTGTAGGAGTGAACTCTAATGGAAAGAACATTTCTTATGGTAAAGCCAGATGGGGTACAACGTAATTTGGTTGGAGCTATCGTTGAACGTTTTGAAAGAAAAGGATTCCAACTTGTGGGTGCTAAGTTGATGCTTGTTTCTCAAACTTTAGCAGAAAAGCATTATGCAGAGCATAAAGACAAGCCGTTTTTTTTAGAGTTAGTGGATTTTATTACTTCAGGTCCTGTTTTTGCTATGGTTTGGGAAGGTGAAGGTGTAATTGCCAAATCTAGATTAATGATGGGTAAGACAGACCCATTAGAAGCCCCTCCTGGCACTATTCGTGGGGATTTTGGAGTAGTTAAGCATAAAAATATTATTCATGGCTCTGACAGTCTAGAAAGTGCTCAAAGAGAGATTTCACTCTTCTTTAAAGATGAAGAGATATTAGAATATAGTAAATCCATACAGGGATGGTTATCTTAAAATTAAATGATAGTAAAGACAAGTGGAAAGAATTCTTTCCACTTGTTTTTAGTATATGTAAATTTTTGATATTTATTCAAAATATCCAACTTATTTCTAATCATTTATCTGATTATACGAGCAATTTCGACAAAATATCCTACTAACGACTAGTTTGGTCTACAAAAAATGCCCTTTTTTTTGATAAATCGTATATACTATTAAAAAGAAACTATATTAGACAATGATGAAATGAATTTGTGAGGAATGTATGATGGAAAATGACTTTCAAGATTTTATAAAAAATTTTAACAGAATGACTGGCATTGATTTGTCTTTATATAAAGAAGCTCAAATGAAAAGAAGGTTAATGTCTCTTTACGAAAAAAGAGGTTTTAAATCATTTAAAGACTATTTTCAAGGAATAAGTAAAGATAAAGAGCTGTTAGATGAACTATTAGATAGAATGACGATTAATGTATCAGAATTTTTCAGAAATTATAAACGGTGGGAAGTTCTTGAAAAAAAAATATTGCCTAACTTAATAAAAAGTAATTCTTCATTAAAAGTATGGAGTGCTGCTTGTTCAACTGGTGAAGAGCCTTATACGTTAGCGATGATATTATCTAATACACTAAAGCAAAATTCTTTTCAAATAATCGCATCGGATATTGATGCTAAAGCATTACAAAAAGCAAAAGATGGTATCTACCTAGATCGTGCATTAAACGAAGTTCCTCTAAGTTATAAAAAGAAATATTTCGCACAGGTAGGTTCAATGAATAAGGTTATAGACAGCATTAAAGGAAACATTCAATTTAAAAAACAAAACTTACTTGCTGATTCATTTGGTGGTCCGTATGACTTAATTGTTTGTAGAAATGTAATGATTTATTTTACCGAAGAGGCTAAAGATATACTTTATCATAAGTTTGCGGCTGCTTTAAGACCAGGTGGAATATTGTTTGTCGGAAGTACAGAACAAATCTTTACTCCTAATAAATATGGCCTTGAAACAGAAGATACTTTTTTTTATAAACGAAAATAATCTAGAATAAGGAATACTTTAACATGTTTTTTCTATTAAATACTATTCATAGGGAAACGAATATGTTATATTGGAACATAATTACTTTAAAGCGTTGAAGGGAGAAAGAGTGAGAAATGAGATATTTGACTTCAGGGGAATCACACGGTCCTAAACTAATCACTATTATTGAGGGTCTTCCAGCTGGAATGCCTTTAATTCCAGAAGATATTAATTATGAGTTGGCTAGAAGGCAAAAAGGCCATGGTAGAGGAAGAAGAATGCAAATTGAAACTGATACAGTAGAAATAGGTGGAGGTATTAGGCATGGTTATACCCTCGGCTCTCCTGTATCTTTAATTGTAGAAAATAATGATTGGAAACATTGGACCAAAGTAATGGGACAATTACCTATTGATGAAGAAGAATCTTTGGAAATTAAAAGGAAAATAACTCGTCCTAGACCAGGGCATGCTGACCTAAATGGTGCTATTAAATATGGACATCGAGATATGAGAAATGTGCTAGAACGATCTTCTGCAAGGGAAACAACTGTAAGAGTGGCTGCCGGTGCTATTGGGAAAAAACTATTGTCACTATTAGGCATTAAGATTGCTTCTCATGTGGTTGAAATTGGTGGAGTTAAGTCGAATGTATCTAATTATGATTCCATGGAGCAACTTAAAGAAATTACGGAGAACTCTCCAGTACGATGTTTAGATCCAAAAGCTGAAAAGGAAATGATGAAAGCTATAGATGATGCAAAAGCAAATGGAGATTCAATTGGCGGTATTGTGGAAGTAATCGTAGAAGGTATGCCTGTTGGAGTAGGTAGTTATGTGCACTATGACCGGAAATTAGATGCAAAACTTGCGAGTGCTATTATGAGCATAAATGCATTTAAAGGAGTAGAAATTGGTATTGGATTTGAAGCTGCTAGTATACCTGGTAGTGAAGTTCATGATGAGATTATTTGGGATGAAAAAGTTGGTTACACAAGAAAAACAAATCGCTTAGGTGGTCTAGAAGGTGGCATGACAACAGGTATGCCAATTGTTGTAAGAGGTGTAATGAAACCAATTCCAACATTATATAAACCTCTAAAGAGCGTTGATATTGATACAAAAGAAGAATTCTCAGCAAGCATTGAAAGAAGTGATAGTTGTGCTGTTCCTGCAGCAGCAGTTGTGGCTGAAAATGTAGTTGCTTGGGAGCTTGCAAATGCAATAGTAGAACAATTTTATTCTGATCGATTTGAAGGTTTAGTAGAGAATATTGCTAAACATAATGAGTATGCGAGGGAATTCTAATGGCAAAGATTTCTGTCGAAACTTCTTCCAAAAATTACAATGTATATATTGGGAAAAATGTGCTCGATAACTTAAGTTCCTTTATCCATAATCAAGAATGTTCGAAAATTCTTGTTATTACTGATCAAACGGTTGAAAAGTTGCATTTGGATACCGTTTTGAACAGTATTTCGAATATATCGAATGTGGTTTACACTGTCCCTTCTGGGGAAAAGGCAAAAACCTTTGATGTTTATTACGATTGTTTAACTTTTGCTTTAGAACAACAATTAGATCGTAAATCCTTACTTTTAGCTTTAGGTGGAGGGGCAGTTGGTGATTTAGCAGGATTTGTTGCCGCAACATTTATGAGAGGAATTTCTTTTATACAAATTCCTACTACCATTCTTGCTCACGATAGTGCCGTTGGTGGAAAAGTGGCGATTAATCACCCTTCTGGCAAAAATATGATTGGAGCATTTTATCAGCCAGAAGCAGTGTTTTATCAAACTAGTTTCCTTTCTACCTTGCCACCGCAAGAGCTTAGATCTGGATTTGGAGAAGTAATTAAACATGCACTTATTAGTAGTCCAATATTTTATAGACAGTTAGTAGATACGATTGATGATCTTTCAGAAGTTACGGAAGAGTATTGGTGTGAATTACTAGAAAAAGGCATTTTAGTCAAAAAAGAAGTAGTGGAAAAAGATGAGAAAGAAAATAATATTCGTGCCTTTTTAAATTTTGGTCACACTTTAGGTCATGCAATTGAGGCTGAAATGGGATATGGGAAATTTACGCATGGAGAGGCAATCGTAATAGGGATGTTATTTGCATTATCATTAAGTATACATAAATGTAAATTGGATTTCCCGATAGAAGAATTAAAAAATTGGTTGCAATCTCTAGAATATTTGACAGAAATACCAGAGGATTTATCCATTGATCGCTTAATTAGTAGAATGAAAAAAGATAAAAAAACGATAAATGGCAATATCAATTTTGTTCTATTAGAAAGTATCGGTAAACCCGTTTTAGTAAAAATAGATGAAAGTGAATTAAAGAAAGAAATAGTTTTATTTAAGGAGAGAGTGTGGAAATGATTAGAGGTGTTAGGGGAGCCATAACTGTTGAGCATAATGAAGAAAAGGAAATTAATGCAGCTACAAAAAGACTAGTGAATGAAATGATAGTTGCAAATAAAATAGAAGCAGAAGATGTAGCATCTATTTTTCTTTCTGTAACAGATGATGTCAATGCTGCTTTCCCTGCTAAAGTAATAAGATTACAAGAGAATTGGAATTACGTACCTGTTATGTGTATGAAAGAGATTTCTGTTCCCCATGCATTAGAAAAATGTATTCGTATTATGATACATTGGAATACAGACGTTCCACAAGATAAAATACAGCATATTTATTTAGAAAAGGCTATAAAACTGAGACCAGACCTAGTTATTTAATTATTATTATTTGTTAGAGGTGAACGGATTATGAAATGGAAAACACAGTTATTAAACTTAAAGGCATATCAACCAGGACGAACAATTGATGAGGTAAAAAGACAATTTGGTTTAGAAAATATTGTGAAATTAGCGTCTAATGAAAATCCTTTTGGAAGTTCTCCAAAAGCAATTGAAGCACTAAAAAAAGTAGATGGATCTTTTGCTCTGTATCCAGATGGTTATGCTACTAATCTTCGTCAGGCACTTGCTGACTTTCTAAAAGTAAAACAAGATGAACTAGTTCTTGGAAATGGTTCTGATGAACTTATTTTAATGATTTCAAGAGCCCTACTTAAACCAGGGGTTAATACAGTAATGGCAAGCCATACATTCGGTCAGTATAAACATAATGCGATAGTAGATGGTGCAGAAGTAAGAGAAGTACCTCTAACTGAGGAAGCATGTCATGACTTGCCGGCAATGCTAAATGCTATCGATGAAAATACTAGTGTTGTTTGGTTATGTAGTCCTAATAATCCAACTGGAACCTATACTACAGAAAAAGAATTAGTAGACTTTTTAAATAAAGTTCCAGAAGAAGCTTTAGTAGTATTAGATGAAGCTTATTATGAATATGTAGTAGCGGAAGATTACTATGATGCTATTGCATTGACTAAACAATATAAAAATTTAATCGTTCTACGTACTTTTTCCAAAATATATGGGCTTGCTAGTTTCCGTGTAGGCTATGGAGTAGCAAATGCAGAGTTAATACAAACTTTAGAACCAATTAGAGAACCTTTTAATGTTAATACTTTAGGTCAAATTGCGACAGAAGAGGCGTTAAAAGACCAAGAGTTTGTTCAAACATGCAAGGAAAAAAATAGACAAGGATTAGAACAATTATATAGTTTCTGTAAAGAAAATAATTTATCTTATTATCCTTCCCAAACTAATTTTGTATTAGTTGATTTTAAAATAGATGGGAATGAAGTATTCCAATATTTAATGAGCAAAGGATACATTGTACGTTCTGGAGTACCACTAGGTTTTCCTACTTCTGTTCGTATTACAATTGGATCGAAAGAAGAAAATGAGGGCTTAATTAAAGTGATGGAACAATTCCTTACGGAAAAAAAGGTTGCAAACTAATATAAATGATGACTGTAGTAGGCGGTGATACTATGAACGGTCGCGTCTTCATAATTGGCTTAGGACTAATAGGTGGATCGTTAGCATTATGCATAAAAAGAGAACACCCAGAAAGTACGATAATTGGATATGATATTTCTCAGGAAAATTTGAAATTAGCTAGGATGATGGGTGTTATTGATGAGATAGCAGACACAATTGAAATGGGTGCTGATAATGCAGATCTTATTATTATCGCTACACCAGTTAATGAAACTGTTCGATTAATTAATTTGATAGCAGGACTCCAATTAAAAGAGGATGTTATCATAACAGATGTAGGAAGTACAAAATCAGTTATTACTGATGTTTCAAAGGTGCTTTTGGATAAAGGTATTACCTTTATTGGAGGGCACCCAATGGCTGGTTCACATAAAAGTGGTGTATCAGCTTCTAAAGCTATTCTGTTTGAAAATGCCTTCTATTTATTAACGCCTGATAAAATAATCAGTGACCTACAATTGAATATACTATTGAATTGGTTAAAAGGTACAAGTGCTAAATTTATTGTTATTAGTCCGGAAGAACATGATTTATTAACAGGGGTTATTAGTCATCTTCCGCATATAGTTGCTGCTTCTCTCGTACATCAAGCAGACCATACAAGCCAAACGCATGAGCTTGTTACAAGACTGGCTGCAGGAGGATTCCGTGATATTACTCGTATCGCTTCTAGTAGTCCTGCAATGTGGAGAGATATATTAATACATAATAAAAGGGTATTGATGGAGTTATTAAACGATTGGAAGTTAGAAATTGGGAAGGTAATTTCTTTAATAGAATCAGAGGATGATGAAGGGATTTTTCATTATTTTCATCATGCTAAAGAAATTAGAGACAGTCTTCCACAAGGACAAAAAGGAGCAATACCAGCTTTCTACGACTTGTATGTGGATGTACCGGACTATCCTGGAGTAATTTCAGAAATTACTGGATATTTGGCGAAAGAGCGTATTAGTATTACTAATATCCGTATTTTGGAAACTAGAGAAGAGATTTTTGGAGTTCTTGTTATTAGTTTTCAAACGGAGGAAGACAGAAAAAGAGCACAAAGTTGCATTGCTTCCTATACTACTTACGATACAACAATTGGTTAAAATGTAAGAGGAAGGTGATTATATGGAATCGAAAGTATTACATGAAAATAATAATGGTTTAAATGGAGAAGTATTAGTACCTGGGGATAAATCGATATCTCATCGTTCCATCATGTTTGGTTCAATTGCCAGTGGAACAACAAAGGTTTCTAACTTTTTACTTGGAGATGATTGTTTAAGCACGATTTCTTGTTTTCGCAAGTTAGGAGTTCAAATTGAACAAAATAATAATAATGTTATTATCCATGGAAATGGACTTGGGAATTTGCAAGAGCCAAAAGAAATTCTTGATGTAGGAAACTCTGGAACTACGATAAGATTATTAACAGGAATTCTATCTGGACTAGATTTTCATAGCACCTTAATTGGCGATTCATCTATAGCGAAACGTCCCATGACAAGAGTAGTGAACCCATTAAGAGAAATGGGCGCACAAATCGATGGAAGAAATGATGGGAAATACACTCCTTTATCTGTTCGTGGAGGGAAATTAAAAAGTATAAAGTATGAATTACCTGTTGCTAGTGCACAGGTGAAATCAGCTATTCTATTTGCTGGTCTTCAAGCGGAAGGTACAACAACTATTGTAGAAAAATCACCAACTAGGGATCATACAGAAAGAATGATTAAACGTTTTGGTGGAGATATAGAAATAGATGGTTCAGGTATTCATATTACAGGTGGTCAAAAATTAACAGGTACGGAAATTCATGTACCAGGTGATATTTCTTCGGCAGCATTTTTTCTTGTCGCTGGATGTATCGTTCCTAACAGTAAAATAGTACTGAAGAATGTTGGATTAAACCCAACTCGTACAGGAATTTTAGATATATTAGAACAGATGGGTGCTAATATTGAAATAATACCTGACGAAGGGGAACAGTTTGAGCCTACAGGTACAATTGTAGTTAGTACAAGTGAACTACGTGCTACCACAATTGGTGGAGATATAATTCCTAGACTTATTGATGAGATTCCTATCATTGCATTGTTGGCAACACAAGCAACAGGGGTAACGGTTATAAAAGATGCTCATGAATTAAAAGTGAAGGAAACCAATAGAATAGACACAGTTGTAGATGAATTAAAGAAATTAGGGGCAAAGATTGAAGCAACAGACGATGGCATGATTATTACAGGAAGAACAACGTTGAACGCTGCTAAAGTCCATTCTCATGGAGACCATCGAATTGGTATGATGCTAGCAATAGCCTCACAAATAACACAAGGTAATTTAGAATTGGAAGATTCATCTGCAGTTTCTGTATCCTACCCATCCTTTTTCGAGCATTTAGAGAATTTAGAAGGATAAATGTAAGAAAAGCCGAACAAAATTTTTGCATGTATTATTTTTATTACCAAAAAATTTTAAGAATCTCCCTCTCATGGAGATTCTTATTTTTTTAGCATATTTTTCTTTTTGAGCTCATAGCTTGTCTTAAAAAGGTAGATGGTGATAATAATGACATATATTATTGAAAATATTCATTTATTTAAAAGGAAAAAAATGAAAAAAACTTCTTTATTAATAGATGAAAATAGAATAGAGCTTATTAAGGATTCCTTTCAACATTACAAATTCATCAGAATGGATGGTTCTCCATATATGATGGTTCCAACAAATATCGTCTTTGATAATAAGATAGTTAACTTTGTAAATAGTAAAGAGCAAAAAAGCTATATAGAAGAGAATATTATAAAAAAAGGTTGTACTACTATACTTTGTTATGTAGAAGTAAAACGTGAAAAAGATTGGTTGTTGGGACTAAAAAAGTTAAAAGGTCAATTAATAAATTGCGCTATTGATTATGTCATTGGAGTTAAAATTCCACTAAATTCATTAACACCTTCTTTTGTCCGTATGTGTAAAAGAGAGAAAATTCCTGTAATATTTGTAGAAGTAACCAATGAGAAACAACTGTATAATATTCCTTGGGGTTGGATTAAGGAATCTTTATTCCCATTTAATCCAACTTTAGTTCCTATTTTTTCTCAACCTACAGAACAAGAAAGGGATTTAGCGCAAAATATTTGGTCAAAGGTTATGAAAGATGTTAAAATACCATCTACTCCATATGAATTAAAAGAGGGATATCCTATTTCTTTTGAAGATATAACGAAATTTGGTATCTACCCATTTAAAGGAAATATCCACCAAGGTGGCGAAGTAACATATAACTTATATTATTTTGATCCTGCAATCATAAATATTGAAGAAAATGATTTGTTTCTTTATTATTATGATAGGATTCTAGTGACTATACACAAAGGTAAATGTATTCGAGCATTAGATACCATTTTTTATCGCCCCGGTTATGGGGAACAATTTGAAGTGAAAGTTCCTTCCTTCTTATCAATATGAAGGAGATTAGAGAGGTTATTATATGGAAAGAGTTAACGAGATATTATCATTGCTAGAAAACGGGCAACAACAACAGGCACTAAAATATTATCAGGATATATTAAAATCTGGTAATAATGATGAAAGATTTGTTCTTGGAGAAGAATTATTACAATTAGGTTTTCTTGAGGAAGCAAAGAGTTTATTTAAGGTTCTTTTGGATACATATCCAGAAGAAGGAGAATTATTAGTACTAGTTGCTGAAACAGAAATGGAAATAGGTAATGAAGAAATGGCTATTTCTTATTTAGAAAAGATTAACCCAAATGATCCAAGTTTTCCTCAAGGGTTATTATTGCTTGCTGATTTGTATCAAATGGATGGTCTTTATGAAGTAAGTGAAATGAAATTATTAGAAGCAAAAAATATACTTCCAGATGAACCAATAATTGATTTTGCCTTAGGTGAGTTATATGCAGAGCAAGGTAGAATAAAAGATGCTATAAATGCATATCAATTAGTACTTCCAAAAGAAACAGTTATTGCGGGAATTAACATAAATGGAAGAATAGCTGATAATTTAAGTGCAGGTGGTGCATTTGAAGATGCTATTCCTTATTATGAAAAGGCGATTGAAGATAGGGTAGAAATAAATACAGTATTTAACTTAGCATTAACAGCATTGCAGGCAGGCTTTTATCCAATGGCAATCAATCGATTTGAAGAAGTGAAAGCTCTTGATCCTTCGTACCATTCCTTGTACTTATATTTGGCAAGAGCCTACGAGCATGAAGAGATGTTAGATGATGCATATAAGGCAGTAAAAGATGGTTGGAAGCAGGATGAATTCAATAAAGAATTATACTTGTTTGGTGGAAAATTAGCTTTGAAACTAGGAAATGAAGAATCTGCAGAATCTCATTTCAGAGAAGCGTTAGCCATTGATCCCGAATATACGGAAGCTGTTTTATTATTAAACAAGTTATTTTTAACGCAAGATCGCTTTGAAGATATATTAGAACTTGTTGAAATGATGGATAACCAAGATATGGAGGAGCCACAATTATTTTGGGACGCAGCAAGAGCATTTCATGGTATGGAAAAATATTCAGAGGCATTAAACAAATATCAATCAGCATATACTTTCTTTAAGGAACAACCAGATTTTCTATATGATTATGGATATTTTCTTTTAGAAGAAGGAAAAAGGGAGGATGCTGCCGAAATTTTTAATAAGCTCTTACAATCAGACCCAAGTAATGATGAGTATATTGAAATTGTGCAACGCCTTACAGATGAAGAATAGTAAAGCTTTTCGTAGGTAGTCTTAGTCTAGAAGTAAGATTAGTTATGAGGAGGATTGCCAAATTTTCTTCTAACAAAAATGTGATTTAAAGTATTACGTCATTAGGTATTATGCATGGGAGAACATTGAGTCAGTGGATTATAATCTGTTGCAAGCAGAGGAGGGAAATACATTTATGACAACCCCTGTATCTGTCAACGAAAAAAAGGATTTTATTCGTTGGTTTTTAAATCATTATCAATTGAAGAGACGGGAATGTGTTTGGATTTTAAATTACTTAATGAGTCATGATCAATTGATGGAGAAGGTCCACTTTGTGGAAAATGCAGAGAAATGCCCAAGAGGTTTAATTATGTCTACCCATTGTGTTGATGAAGTACCTTTCCGATTTTATAAAGAAAATGTTATGACTACAGATGCAGAAAAATCTTTTCACGATATTAGGTTGAATAGGGACGAAGATATTTATATTCAGCTTAACTTTTATGCATCTAATCAATCCCATCAATACGCAGCCGTACAAGTTGATAATCCTTTTATGGCGAAGAAAATACAAATTAGTGAAAAAGATAAAATGATTGCTGAACAATTTCTAGTGAATAGTATTGAAAAGTTTCAGAAAGATAGATTAAAACAGTTAATCGATGAAGCGTTAGATAGCGGGGATAGGGAATTGTTTCAGACGCTTACTGAAAAATTAAAAATGCTTCAAAATAATTAAAAGGGAAATAACTTGAAAGAAACGATGCTTTATTTCTTTCAAGTTATTTTTCTTATTTTAAAAATATTTTACTTAAAGTGGATAGCGTATACCAAATTTCACCAAGAATTGTATATATGGTAAAATAGATAGGATTAAATGAGAAAGAGAAAGGAGGTTGGAAATGAGAGGATTATATTTAATATTAAGTAATCGAACTTTTTTATGGTTATTATTAATCGTTAATGTTTTTGGGACAGCTTATGGATACTACTGGTACAGATATCAATTAGTGGAAACTCCAACAATCTTTAAAATCTTTGTACCGGATAGTCCAACTGCTAGTTTATTTTTTGTATTTGTGCTAATTGCATTTCTATGGAAACGTAATTGGCCATTAATGGAAGCTTTAGCTCTTGTTACATTATTTAAATATGGAATATGGGCAGTCGTTATGAATTTTCTTGCCTTTGCAGAAACTGGGATTATTAATGTAGAATCGTGGATGCTTATTTTTTCTCATGGTGCAATGGCTATTCAAGGGTTATTATACATACCGTACTATCGAATTAAATTCTTGCATGTTGCCATTGCGGCTATATGGACACTGCATAATGATATTATAGATTATCTGTTTAAGATGATGCCAAGATATAGTGTATTAGATCAGTATATGGATCAAATAGGGTATTTTACATTTTGGTTAAGTATTTTAGCTATTTTCCTTGCTATTTATGGAAGTAAAAAAGGAAATCAACTACAATGGAAGATTTCCTACAAATCTTAACTTTTTAGTCTAACCTTGTCCAACTCTTCATACATTTCTATTAGGATATAGAGGAGGGACAAGAATGAAAGCTAAATTGGTTTTATTATTACTTATTTTAATAATGATAACACCTATAACTTTTTCAGTATATGCGGACTATCAATCGCCTAATAAGGGATTAGATGAACTAGATACATTATCAGATGAGGTTTTGCAATTAGTTCGTTCTGAACGCTATGATGATGCAAAAAAAATCCTTGAATATTTTTCAAGTCAATTTAGTTCAGTAACGATGAATGATCGTCCGTTTACAATAGATGAACGGAGAATATTAACAGGTGCCCATGATGAAGCAGTGGAAGCAATCACAAATCCTACCTTAAAAGAAGATGAGAGACTAAATTCCGTTACAAAGTTTAGACTAGCTGTTGATGCTGTATCTTCAGGTGAGCAACCTCTTTGGACGCAGATGGAAGAACCTGTAATGAGTACTTATAGGGATTTGAAAAATGCTGCATATACTAGTGATAAAGAAGTTTATAATGAAAAATTAGATACATTTATTTCTTTATATCAAGTTATTTATCCAAGTTTAAAGTTGGATGTCTCCCAAGCCCAATTTCAAAAGCTAAATTCTTTGGTTGAATTTATAAGTACGTATCGATTACAGGTCTTTCAAAATAAAGATAACCAAGAAGAATTAGTAACTTTGGAAGCGGAGCTACAAGATGTTTTTAATCAAGTATATGAAGATGAAGCGGATCCCTCTTTATGGTGGGTAATTATTTCAACAGGAAGTATTATTATTCTTACACTGTCTTATGTGGGATGGCGCAAATATCTTGGAGATAAAGCGGAAAAGAAGAAGGCAAGACAAAAAAGAGATAAAATTTGACTTTGAGAAACCCTCTGCTTACAATTAAATTATACAAACTAGATGAAATAGGGGGAAAAACATGTATTTAGCTTATTTTATACTGATCATTCTCATTCCTATTTGGGCCCAAATGAAGGTTAAGAGTGCTTATAATAAATATTCTCAAGTAGCTTCTTATTCTAAAATGACTGGTAGAGAAGTGGCGAGAAGAATTCTCGATTCGAATGGACTATTTGATGTATCAATAGAGGAAACTAGAGGAGTCTTATCCGACCATTATGATCCAAGGTCAAAGGTTGTGAGACTATCTTCAAAAAACTATCATGGTTATTCTGTAGCCGCAGCAGCCATTGCTGCCCATGAAGTTGGCCATGCGATTCAAGACCAGCAAGGTTATTCTTTTTTAAGATTCCGTTCTGCATTAGTACCTGTTGCTAATTTTGGTAGCAATGCATCTTGGATATTTATCTTAATCGGTATGTTTACTCAACTTTCTGGCATGATATTATTGGGAATTATTCTAATGGCAGCAGGAGTACTCTTCCAATTTGTGACACTTCCTGTTGAATTTAATGCTTCTAATCGTGCGATGGATCAAGTGGTAGCACTAGGAATAATCAGAAATGAAGAAGAACGAGAAACGAAAAAAGTACTTAATGCAGCTGCTTTAACATATGTAGCCGCAGCAGCAGTAGCAATAATTGAACTGTTACGACTAATTTTAATTTACACGGGCATGCAAAGAGATGATTAACAAGAAAAACTATACTTTGTCTACATGAGTAGACAAAGTATAGTTTTTTTGTTTTATAAGGATTATTTAGTGAAACTGATTTTTGGAAAATTATAGATTGAAATAGTAGCTAGGTGTATAATGACACTTGAAATATCTTACATATAAAAGGATAGAGCTCTAATTCTTTAAAAGACTCCATTGTTAACAATAAAATATAAATTTTATGATTTATTTAGAAAGAAGGGTTTTCTTGCAAACAGCTCCATCGATTCAAAAGAAAAATCAACAAGAATTAACAGTATATAAAATATTATTTGCAATTAGTATTGGACATTTTCTGAATGATTGTATGCAATCAGTAGTACCAGCTTTGTTTCCGATTATTCAACAATCTATGAAATTATCTTATACAGAGATTGGGTGGATTGCATTCACGTTAAATATTACTTCGTCTATTTTACAACCAGTTTTTGGAGTTATAGCAGACAAGAAACCATCTCCATATTTATTGCCAGTTGCTATGCTTTCCAGTTTGCTTGGTATACTTGGTCTAGCAATTGCACCAAACTTTTATCTCGTCTTATTGTCAGTGCTTTTTATAGGATTTGGTTCTGCTATTTTTCATCCAGAAGGTTCTCGTGTTTCCTATATGGCAGCAGGAAAAAAGAGGGGACTTGCCCAATCCATATATCAAGTAGGGGGCAATGCAGGTCAGTCCCTAGCTCCTGTATTTACCGCATTGATATTTGTCCAATTAGGACAATTTGGCACTATTTGGTTTACATTACTTGCGACAATAGGCATCATTGTATTATTTCAAGTATCAAATTGGTATAAAAGAGAATTGACTTATCGAGGTTATACAAAAAAACAACAATCCGAGAGAGAATTAATTATTAATAAAGAGATTGTTCTTGCCATATGCCTACTCATTTTTCTTGTATTTGCTCGCTCGTGGTATGGAGCAGGTATTAGTAACTTTTTTCACTTTTACTTAATGGAGAAATTTAATTTCAGTATTGAACATGCACAATTATATGTGTTTATCTTTTTACTTGCAGGAGTCTTAGGTACATTTTTAGGAGGACCTCTTGCTGATCGTTTTGGCAAAAGAACTATTCTATTATTTTCTTTAGTTGGATCAGCTCCATTTGCCTTACTTCTTCCACATGCACCTTTTTGGTTAGTAGGGATATTATTATTTATTATAGGATTTATATTGCAGTCTAGTTTTAGTGTAACGGTTGTATATGCTCAAGAGTTATTACCTGGTATGATTGGCCTAGTTTCTGGGTTAATTGTCGGTCTTGCCTTTGGAATGGGAGCTTTAGGAGCAGTTGTTTTTGGGGTAATAGGAGATATTTATAGCTTGCAGACTATTATGGTGATATGTAGTTGTTTACCTTTACTTGGTGTATTGACATATTTACTTCCCACGGATCAAAGAATTAAAGTCATTCATACAAAGTAAAATGGTTAAAAGGGTCTTCTCTTATAGTGGAGTAAGACCCTGCATTATGCCCAAATATTTAATGTTCAATTGGGCGTTTATATTCGTCTAAAGTAAACCCTTCACCCATCACATCATGGACAACACTTACTGAAACAAATGCATGGGGATCAACACTTGTAATAATACTTTTCAACCGAACAATCTCCGTTTTTGCAACCACACAATAAAGAACTTCACGATCTTGCTTTGTAAAAGAACCATGGCCTTTTAAAACGGTAACTCCTCGATCCATATCACTCATAATTTTATTAGCAATTTCCGTATTCAAGTCTGAAATAATCATTGCACCTCTTGCCGCATATGCACCTTCTTGTAAGAAATCAATTACTCTACTTCCTACAAAAACAGCAACAAGTGTATACATTGCTTCACGATAAGATAAATAAGTTAGTAAGGATAGTGTAATAACACAAGCATCAAAAACAAACATCGTTTTTCCCATGCCCCATCCATAATACTTAAAGGCAAGTCGAGCGATAATATCGACGCCACCGGTAGTTCCACCATATCGGAAAATGATCCCTAAGCCAACTCCGATGAATGTTCCTGCGAATAGTGCAGCTAGTGTTAAATCCTCGGTAAGGGGGATATGTAATTGGATTTTTGGAAGTTGAAAGAACCATAAAAAGATGGAAACAGCAACTGTTCCAAGAATCGTATATAGAAATACATTTCTACCTAGTAATTTCCAGCCAATAAAAAATAAAGGAATATTCAATATTAAGTTTGTTACGGAAGGATCCCAATTAAATAGAGCATATAAAAGAAGAGTGATTCCGGTAAATCCACCTTCAGCAAGGTTATTTTGCATATTAAAATGAACAATTCCAAACGAAAAAATGGCAGATCCTAAAAGAATAAATAAGATGTTCTTAATTTTAAGTCCTTTAAACATAATACGCGCCTACTTTCATATGTAAAAATACTAATAAACTTATTAGCTAATTCATTATATCGAATAGAAATAAGATGGGCAATGAAGGGAAGAGTTTTTCAAAGGTTATTAGTGTATACGTTTGTTCTAATGTGAAAATCTAGTTACTATTTATTCATTGACTAGCCCATTATTTTATCGTTTCCTCCATTTCTATTTTGTAAACCCAAGAGAAAAGACAATATATGTTGAATTTACCTTGTATAGAAAAAATTATTTGTAAAAATGACATAGATTAGCTAACATGGAAATGGATAAGTTTACTAGGTTGACTGGAGGTGTTTGAATTGAATAAAGAAAAAACAGTCAAAGAAATTCAAAAAGAAGTAGATGACTATATTGGACAATTTAAAGAAGGTTACTTCAGTCCACTTGCCATGCTTGCACGTTTAACAGAGGAATTAGGTGAACTAGCAAGAGAGATTAACCATTATTATGGGGAAAAGCCTAAAAAAGAAACAGAAACAGAAAAAGAAATTACAGACGAACTAGGGGATATGTTATTTGTATTAACTTGTTTAGCTAATTCTTTAGATATTGATTTAGAAGAAGCTCATAATAGAGTGATGCACAAATTTAATACAAGAGACAAAGATCGTTGGACTAGAAAGGAAGAATAAGACAAATATTTATTCCTTATAGTAGAAAGGCAGATTAAAGAATTAAGATGAATACATAGAAAGACAAAGGAGATTATTACTTTGAATAAAGTGAAAATTGTTATTGCAGGACCAAGAGGTAGGATGGGAAAAGAAGCTGTCTTCCTAATGGGAAGAACGGAAGAATTTGAACTTGTTGCAGTATTAGATCATAAAAATGAAGGGAAAAACTTAAGTGAAATAGATGGTTTTCTTCCATATGATGTACCTATTTATACCGATATTGAAAAATGTCTTATTACAGAAAAGCCAGATGTACTAATTGACCTTACAACACCAGAATTTGGAATGTTTCATGCGAAAACTGCTTTAGAGCATGGAGTTCGACCTGTAGTAGGAACCACAGGTTTTACGAGTGAAAATCTAAAAGAGTTGGAAAAGTTATGCGAGGAGCAAAATCGTGGATGTATCATTGCACCTAACTTTGCTTTAGGAGCAGTATTAATGATGAAATTCTCAAAAATGGCGGCAAAATATTTTCAAGATGTAGAAATCATGGAATTGCATCATGATCAAAAATTGGACGCTCCATCTGGCACTGCTCTGAAAACAGCAGAACTAATTGCAGAAGTGCGAAACAGTAAAAAACAGGGACATCCTAATGAAAAAGAAACAATTCAAGGTGCAAGAGGAGCAGACTATGAAGGGATGAAAATTCATTCCACTCGATTGCCTGGACTTATTGCACATCAGCAAGTAATGTTTGGTGCAGAAGGTGAGTCTTTAACCATTAGACATGATTCTTATAATCGCGTTTCCTTTATGTCTGGGGTTAAATTTGCAGTAGAAGAGGTATTAAAGATAAATGTACTTGTTTATGGTCTTGAAAATTTAATGGATTAGGGAGTGTGTAGGATGAATATTGCTTTAATCGCTCATGATAAGAAAAAGGATGATATGGTTGGGTTTGTACTTGCATATAAAAATATTTTTGCAGAGCACAAATTATTCGCAACAGGTACAACGGGACAACGAATCCAAGAAGCAAGCGGGCTTACAGTAAATCGATTTCATTCTGGACCTCTTGGTGGAGATCAAGAAATAGGGGCATATATTGCCAATAATAATATGGATATGGTCTTTTTCTTTAGAGACCCATTAACAGCACAACCTCATGAACCTGATGTGACAGCTTTAATTCGCTTATGTGATGTTTATTCCGTTCCCCTTGCAACCAATATGGGAACTGGTGAAGTGTTAATTAGAGGCCTGGAACAAGGTGATATAGAATGGAGAAAAGTAGTACATGGAAAGACAGAAAATCTCAAAGAAACACTTAATGACAAATGATTCTATTGACATATTAGCATTTGGTGCCCATGCTGATGATGTTGAAATTGGCATGGGTGCAACTATTGCAAAATACACTAGTCAAGGAAAAAGCGTAGTAATATGTGATTTAACAGAAAGTAATCTTTCCTCAAATGGCACAGTTGAGCTTAGGAAAGAAGAAGCAAATAAAGCAGGGGAAATACTTGGTATTGAAGAAAGAGTAACGCTACGAATACCAGATCGTGGTTTATACCTTGAAGAAAAAGCAATTCAACAAGTAGTTGAAGTTATTCGTACCTTTAAGCCTAAGGTTGTTTTTTCTCCTTATTGGGAAGATAGACATCCTGATCATGGTAACTGTACAAAAATTGTTCGAGAAGCAGTTTTTTCTGCTGGAATTCGTAATTATCAAGTGGCTAATACAACATCTCATAAGGTTAATAATGTATATTACTATATGATAAATGGTTTTCATAAACCCGATTTTGTAATTGATACAAGCGAATTTATGGAGGCAAAAAAGAATAGTCTACTTTGTTATCAAAGCCAATTTGTAAAAGCAAAGGACAGTGTCGATACACCCCTAACGAATGGCTATATAGATACAGTGGATGCAAGGGAAAAACTATTTGGAAAAGAAGTTGGCGTTCAATATGCCGAAGGATTTATGAAGAGTAAACCGATTATTATACATAAAGATTTGTTAGGTGGAGAAGAATGAAGAAACTAAAAATCGGTATTACCTGCTATCCAACAGTAGGTGGATCTGGGGTAATAGCTACAGAATTAGGAAAAAAACTGGCAGAAAGAGGACATGAGATTCATTTTATTTCTTCCAGTATTCCATTTCGTTTAAATAAAGTGTATTCAAATATTTATTATCATCAAGTAGAAGTAAATCAATATGCAGTTTTTCAATATCCGCCGTATGATTTAGCATTAAGTAGTAAAATGGCAGAAGTAATTAATCGTGAAGAATTAGATTTACTCCATGTACATTATGCAATCCCTCATGCTGTCTGTGCAATTTTGGCTAAACAAATGAGTAATCGTGATGTAAAAATAGTAACAACCCTTCATGGCACAGATATCACGGTGTTAGGATATGATTCTTCCTTGTCTATGGGTATTAAATTTGGTATTGAAAAGTCAGATGCAGTAACGGCTGTTTCTAAATCCCTTATAGCGCAAACATATGATTTAATTGAACCGCAAAAAGAAATAGTGCCTGTTTATAATTTTATAGATGAACGTGTCTATACTAGAGTAGATGCTAGTCATTTAAAAAAAGAACTTTCCATTCAGGAAGAAGAAAAAGTTTTAATACATGTTTCTAACTTTAGAGCAGTAAAACGAGTACCAGATGTAGTAAAAGCTTTTAAAAAAATAGCAGATTCTATTCCTTCTAAGCTATTGTTAGTAGGGGATGGACCAGAAATGTCTAAAGTAACAAAATTAGTAGATGAATTAAAGTTAAGAGATAAAGTACTCTTTTTAGGAAAACAAGAAAATCTAGAAGAATTATATTCCTTAAGTGATTTAATGTTATTATTATCAGAAAAGGAAAGCTTCGGTTTAGTCGCATTAGAAGCGATGGCCTGCGGTGTACCCGTTATTGGAACGAATGTTGGGGGAATACCTGAGGTTATTGTTCCTCATACAACAGGAGAAATAGCTGAGTTAGGTGATATTCAAAGTATTGCAAAATTGTCGATTGATATACTGACAAATGACAATTTACATGCAAAATTATCTCAAAACTCTATTAGTCGTGTTAGAGATTATTTCCGTGCTGATTTAATTGTAAATGAATATGAAGAAATCTATTATTCCTTATTAGAGAATGGTGAATAACATATGATAAAAGCCTTTCAGGATGCTCTACCGATTATGGAGCAAATTGAGGATGCTGGTTTTGAAGCCTATTTTGTCGGTGGTTCAGTCAGAGATTATCTTTTGAACAAACAAATTAATGACATAGATATAGCTACATCGGCAATGCCAGAAGAAATCAAAGAAATTTTCCCGCATACTATTGATGTAGGAATTGAACATGGAACTGTAATGGTAGTATGGAATCAAAGCAAGTATGAAATAACCACTTTCCGAACAGAATCTGCTTATGTTGACTTTCGGCGACCAGAGCAGGTTTTTTTCGTACGCCAATTAAAAGAAGATTTAAAAAGACGGGATTTTACCATTAATGCCCTGGCAATGGACAAAAATGGTCATATTCATGATTATTTTAATGGAAGAGACTCATTGAATGTAAAAGAAATAAAAACAGTGGGAAATCCTAATGAACGCTTTCAAGAAGATGCATTGAGAATCATGCGTGGAATTCGATTTGTTAGTACATTAGGATTCAATCTTGAAGAAAAAACAAAAATAAGCATGGAAAAAAATAAGCATTTACTTTCCAAAATAGCTGTGGAGAGAATATCCAATGAATTTGAAAAGCTTCTTTTAGGAATAGATGCAAACCACGCTATTAGAACGATGATAGATACTGGAATCTATCAGTATTTGCCAATGCTTTCAGGTACAGAACAAGGTTTATACAAACTAGCAAGCCATACAATACATCATTTAAATAAGAATGAACGTTGGGCAACCCTACTAATTTGTATAAATGTTTGTGACAGAACAGCTATTGAAACATTTTTAAGAGCATGGAAATTAGCTGTAAAACAAATTAGGGATATTCAACAAATTATTTATTGGTATAGAACTAGAGAACATATGGATTCTTGGACCGATGTATCCTTATACTCATCTAGTTTAACTATTGCTATTAGTGCAGAGAAGGTTTTTCAGCTTCTTCAGTACTCCAATACATGGCAAGATGAAAAAAACTTAGAAAAACAATTTTCAAATCTTGTGATAAAAACGAAAAAAGAGTTAGCAGTAACTGGTAGTGATTTGCTTAAATGGACATCTAAACAACAAGGGCCATGGTTAAAAGAAATCTTATCTACAATAGAAGAAGCGGCAGTTGAGGGCAAAGTTGCCAATGAAAAGCAATTGATAAAGGAGTGGCTAGAAAAATGTCATCTGATTTAAGAGGAAAATTAATGGAGGCTTTTACAAATCGTCCAGATGATTATGTTTCTGGTCAAGAACTAGCAACCCTTTTAGGTTGTTCTCGAACAGCTATTTGGAAGCATATTGAAGGTTTAAGAAAAGATGGGTTTATTCTAGAGGCAGTTAGAAAAAAAGGATATCGTATTATCGGCGTTCCAGAGAAAATTGTGTCCGATCGGATTCTTTTCGGATTAAATACATCTTTTGTTGGAAAAAAAATCCACTTTGAAGAGTCTGTGCAATCCACACAAACTATAGCACAGAAGCTTGCACTAGATGGAGCACAAGAAGGTACTTTAGTAATAGCAGAGGAACAGTTAGGTGGACGTGGAAGGTTTGAAAGAAATTGGTATTCTCCAAAATATAAGGGCATATGGATGAGTCTTATATTAAGGCCAAATATATCTATGATAAAAGCACCGCAGTTAACCTTATTAACTGCGGTTGCAGTAGTTCAAGGAATCCAAGAAGTGACTGGTGTTCAAACAGATATAAAATGGCCGAATGATTTATTAATAAACGGTAAAAAAGTGACAGGAATCTTAACAGAGCTTCAGGCTGATAGCGACCGAATACATTCCTTAATTATTGGAATTGGTATTAATATAAATCAACAACTGGAGGATTATCCAAGAGAATTACAAGATATTGCAACCTCCCTTTATATTGAAACAAAAACTAGTTGGGATCGATCCACTATTATCCAAGCAATAATGGAGCAGCTAGAAAAGTTATATTTGCTCTATTTAGACAAAGGATTCTACCCAATTAAATTACTATGGGAAAGCTATGCTATAAGCATAGGAAAAAAAGTCATCGCAAAGACACCAAATAAAAGTGTAAAAGGAACTGCAAAAGGAATAACCGAAGAAGGGGTTCTATTATTAGAAGATGAAACAGGGACTATTCATTCCATTTATTCTGCAGATATTTTGTTAGATTCATAAAGATACCCATAGTCACCGTTATTTCCTTTTGTTATAATGCTCTTGTCGGGCAGTATCTGTTAAGAACTGCACCAATTTATTTTAGCGTGCAAAAATATAATTTATTCTGCCTAGATCCCATTAACGGACAAGGACAGAGGGATGAAACGAAATAAGGTTAACTCTATCCTTCTATATCTTGTATAGGAGGTTTTTTCGTTTATTCATCATTCCTCTTCCAACTGAAGGAGGAAAAATATTGAAAGCTACTATTGATTTTTTGAAAATGAAGCAAGAAAAAGAAAAGATAACCATGATCACAGCATACGATTTTCCATCAGCTAAACTAGTAGAACAAGCAGGTACGGATATGATTCTAATAGGGGATTCTTT
>DATMFU010000459.1:0-3134 GCA_035556015.1 Niallia sp.
TGAACGAGCAGAATCTCCTTCTTGTTTCACTCTTTCTTCCCATTTATGATACCAATTTGCAAATCCTTCTACTTTGCTTAATTCGCTATTTTCTATTTTTCCGATTGTAAGGGAACGGAAAGTATCTGTATAATCTGCTTCATTTTCTTCCATCATGTGTAGAAGTTCTCCAATAAGATTTTCATCATTCTTATCTTCCGTACTAAGCCCTAACTTCGCCTTTATACCAGTAAACCAATAATCATCATAAAGGGTTTTAAATTTATTTAATTCTTGTTGTGCTATTTCGACCGCTTTTTCCACCTCATCATGCAATACTGACAGCAGACTTTCCGCAAATCTTGCTAAGTTCCAGCCAGCAATTCCAGGCTGGTTGCCATACGCGTAGCGGCCATTCACATCAATTGAGCTGAAAACTGTTTTTAAATCGTACGTATCCATAAATGCACAAGGTCCATAATCGATGGTTTCCCCACTAATGGTCATGTTATCTGTATTCATCACGCCATGAATAAAACCAACCAGTTGCCATTTTGCTAGTAAGGAAGCTTGTCGTTTTATTACTTCTCTTAATAGAGATAAATAGGGATTACTATCCTGTTGAACAAAAGGATAATGACGCTCGATTGCAAAATCACACAGAGCACGTAGTTCCTCTTTTGATTCAAGGGCTGCAGCATATTGAAAGGTACCTACTCGAAGATGACTAGATGCTACCCTTGTCAGAATGGCACCCGTCAATTCTGTTTCCCTGCGTATTTTCTCACCTGTCGTTACAACAGCCAAACTTCGAGTTGTGGGAATTCCAAGAGCATGCATTGCTTCCGATATAATATATTCTCTTAACATCGGCTTAAGTGCAGCTCTTCCATCTCCTCCTCTAGAATAGGGAGTACGGCCAGAGCCTTTTAATTGAATATCAAATCTTTCACCTGAAGGAGTTATTTGCTCACCAAGTAGCATCGCTCTTCCATCCCCTAACATATTAGGGTGCCCAAATTGATGTCCAGCATATGCTTGTGCGAGAGGCAATCCTCCTTTCGGAACGGCATTTCCTCCAAATATCTCTACATTTTCCTGCGCTTCTAGAATACTCGGATCTAATCCTAAAGATTGAGCTAACTCCTTATTTAATACCACTATTTTTGGAGCAGCTACGGGATTTACAGTCATTTTTGTATAAAAAGAATGGGGAAGTCGAGAATAACTGTTATCTAAATTCCAGCCTGCATCCAATGTTGACTGATCAGTTGTCATATAGTCTCCTTTCGTCATGCATGAATATCTATTTCTATTATACCCTTATTTTTGTTAATACTCTGATTACTTGTTCCTTATTCACTTGTTCCATAAACTTCCCTCTTCGAATAAAATTTATCCTTAATGACCGTGTCCAATATATTTTCTTTTGTAACAGCAATTGGTTCTAATAGAATTGTTGGTACCTCTATCTTTCCATTATTCACCTTTTGGTCAACAACAATATGCTCTCCTTTTACCATTTTAATGGCTATTTCTGCCACCTTTAGAGCAAGTGACGGAATAGGTTTATAAACAGTCATAGCTTGTATCCCTTTTTCTATATTTTGAATGGCTGGCAAATCAGCATCTTGTCCAGCAACTGGAATTTCACCTGCTAGCCCACGCATAGTAAGCGCTTTAATAACACTTTGGGCTGTTGCATCATTTCCAGCAATCACTGCATCTATCTCTTGATCATTTGCATGTAAAGCTTCTTCTATATTTATATATGCATCTGTGGGATCCCAATTTTTCGTCCATTGATCATATACAATAGTTATATCTCCCTTTTCTATATACGGTTCCAAAACAGTAAATACGCCCCTTTTAACTTGATGGGCATTATTATCTGTATCTGCACCACCGATATATACATACTTACCTTTGGGTACTAATTTTGTTATCGTCTCTGCTTGTAACTTTCCTACCATTTCATTATCAAAGGAAATATATAAATCGACATCTGCATTTTTTATCAGTCGATCATAGGACAACACTTTAATTCCGGCAGAATGTGCTTTCTTGACTATCGTTGCCATTGCTTCTGCATTATGTGGGACTACCACTAATAAATCTACCCCCTCTTCAATCAACGTCTCCGCTTGAAGGATTTGCATGGCATCATCGCCATTTGCTTCCACAATTTCTACTTCTGCCCCTAAAGCCTCTGCTGCTTGTTTAAACAATTCTCTATCTCTTTTCCAACGATCCTCGTTTAACGTATCCATAGAAAAGCCAATTTTAATTTTCTCATTGGTTGCTTCTTTGGTTTGCTGATAACTACTTGATGTGATGAAGGAGGTTTGACTTTTACCCATTTGACAGCCTGATAATGTCACACTTATAGACATAATGAAAAAGATTGTAACCCATCTTTTACTTATTCCCACCTAGTTCTCTCCCTTTTACCTTGCAATTGATTAAGCTTTATTTGCTAATAACAATTTACGATACTCTTTTGGGGATACCTGGCACAACTTTTTAAACACTTTACTAAAATAATTAGGATCATGATAGCCTACTTCAAAGGTTATTTCCTTAATGCTTTTATCTGTATCTCTAATCAATTCCTTCGCTTTTTCAATTCGACACTCTGTTAAAAAGTCAATATAATTAATGCCTTGCTTTTCTTTAAAAATCTTACTTATATAAATAGGACTTAATCCCACTTTCTTTGCGAGTGACTCTAACGATATATCCTCTTGAGAATGATCAAGAATATACTGTTTAAGCTGATGAATGACATCTGCCTCTGTTCGATCTGTCTGCTCTTGAAAAGTTTGAACCATATTCTCTAAAAGACGGGTGGTTTCTTGCTGAAGCTGAATATAACTTGTCGGCTTATAAGAATACAATGGAGTCTCTGTCTCCATTCCCATTTCATTCATTATGCGAGAAGCGTTCCACAGAATTTCTAAAATACGTTGCTGTGTATGAAGAATATCTGTTTTTTTGTTCTCATAATGTCTAATCACATACAATACATACTTTCTGACATATTCCCATTGTCCCATTCGGATTTGGTCAGCAAATACTTTTCGTCGATGTTCTATTAATTTTTCATTAGTGGAGTCACTTTCCTCTATTTGGTCTTCCGAATAAAAGCGGTACTT
>DATMFU010000460.1:0-3547 GCA_035556015.1 Niallia sp.
ATCGAATTTCTTCCATGCTATCCATCGATGTTGTATCCCTCCATTTACATTATCTTTCTATTTATTCCATTGTATGATTAAGGTTTACTTTTAGCACCACTGCATCTTAGTCCAACTTTATTTATACCAACTCAAACTTCATACATAAAAAGGAGATAGCTTCTAATAGTTATATTATTTTATGAAGAGCGAAAAGATTTGGTTCCTTTTTACGATTATGGAAATAAGTAATAAAATGGTAAATAAATCGAAACGTTAGTAAAAAAAATACGTCTAATGATATACCATACTTAAAAGGAGCGCTTATATGAGGAAATTTTCCGCTATATTATCCATTGTTTTCTTATTCTCATTCGTATTAATTGGTTGTAGTAATACAGAAGTTAATGAAAGTAAAGGTAGCGAAAAAGCAGATAGTGGTGAAACAACGCAAGAATCAGTTTTTTCTTTAGAAAATACCGATTCTAATAAAAATGAAATAGAAGCAGAATCAAAAACCAAAAATACTGCACAACAAACAAATCGGATGGTAATTTATAATGGGACCATTTCGTTATTGGTAAAGAATTATAAAAAGGTAGAAAATTCAATTGAAGAAAAAGCCACAAAACTTGGCGGGTATGTAGTAGAATCAACCATTTATAATAATGGAGAAGATCGAATTAGTGGGTATATGACCGTAAAAGTGCCACAAAAATCTTTTCAGGCTTTTATCCATGATGTGGAAAAAACTAGTATTAAAATGACCGAAAAAACAATTAGCGGAAATGATGTAACAGAAGAATATGTTGACTTAGAGTCAAGATTAAAGGCAAAAAACGCAGTGGAAAAAAGATTATTAAGTCTGATGGAACAGGCAACAAAAACAGAAGACTTACTAAAGATATCCGATGATTTAGCAACAGTACAAGAAGAAAAAGAACAAATTATGGGAAGAATGAATTATATTCAGAATAATGTTGATTATTCTACAGTCACAATAAATTTAGAGGAAGAAATAGTGGAAGTGGGAAAGATTGATAAACAAGGAAATAGAAATACATGGGAAAAGGCAAAAAGTTTATTCGTTGATACTGTTAATGGTGTAATTACTTTCTTTTCAAGCATCGTGATATTTTTAATTGGACTTTCACCTGTATTACTTCCTTTAGGAATTATTGTTGTAATATGGTTTATTCTTTGGAGAAGAAAAAAGAGAAATGAATAAATAGGTAAAGCAGTCAATAAGTATTGGCTGCTTTTTAAATTACTTACAGGTTAGAAAGGAATCTCGAACATAAGTAACATAATAAAATTATGGTAAACTAATGTTATTTTATAAAATTTGACCAATCCAGATTATATGTATGATAAAAACTCCTGTATATAAACATAGGGGGATAATGAGAATAATTTGCCAAATATGTTTATGATTCGTTTGAAAGGAATAAGCTAAAAAAAGTAGCAGCAATGATAATGCTATTTTACATAATAGAAAAAAGAAGGGAGAGGATGTCCACATAAAATGCATCAAAGGGTTTGCTTCTGTAATAAATTGAAATTTCAAACCTGCATAAGTAAATAGACCATCTAAAAGATTTAAGATGCTTAGCAAGGTAAATAATACTTTCAAATAATCACCTCCACACTATCATTATACTTACTAATTATCCCAATTTCAGCTTTAAAATTATATAGGTAATTACACATAAATCGCTTTTTCGTTCTATTGTATTAACTTTTACAACATTACCGCGCATAATATCTCTTATGTGCGGATTTTAAAGTAATATAGTATACTATTAAATAGATATTAATAGATTGGTGGATATACATATGATTAATAGAGAATTACTTTTTTCATGGTATGAAGAAGAATTAACTATTTTCGAAACCGAAATGGATAATAAAGACTATAGCAAATTTACGATAGAGAATTATTTACGTGATATATATTTCTTCCTTGAATTTATTACGAGAAAGAAAGAGATGAAGGTAGAGTTAAAGGAAATAAAAAAAATTCATCTAACTATGTTTATGAATGAATTAAAAACAAAAAGAGGAAATTCATCTTCCTCAAGAAACAGACGTTTAACGGCCATTCGTTCTTTTTTTAAATGTTTAGTAGATTATGAATTGCTACAAAAAAATCCAGGGAAAGACTTAGATAGTGCAAAAGAGCAAAAAGGGAAGTTGCCGAGTTATTTAGAGAAAGACGAATTAAAGTCCTTCTTTGAAATGGTAGAAAAAGTGTCACAAAGGCAGCATCAGCGTCGAAATAAAGTGATTCTTGGATTAATGGCATTCGCTGGATTACGTGTAATGGAAATACATGCTTTAAATTTATCTTCCATTAATATGCAGCAAAAAGCATTATATGTAGTAGGAAAAGGAAATAAAACTCGCTATATTCCACTTCCTAGCAAGTTAATGGAAGAAATACTTCAATATATAAAGGAAGATAGAATTTATCCAATGAAGGGACAGGAAGAAGCAGTCTTTATATCACGTAGAGGAAAAAGAATATCACGGAGACGAATTCAAGAAATTACAGAACAAATATGTAATCAAGTCGATAAGATCAATCCTGAATTTCAATGGAAAACAAAAGGGATTTCTAGTCACAAGTTAAGACATACATTTGCTACACATCTAGTAAGAGATGGTCGTGATATTCGAACTGTTCAAGAATTACTTGGTCATACGAATTTAAATACAACGCAAAAATATACTCATGTTTCTGATGCTCAAAAAGAGAAAGCAATGGACATGGAGTTATCTGATTATTTATAAGACCATAATTTTATTATGTAAACTAAAGTATATTCATACTTCTTCAAGGGTACGAATAAAATGCCTTATAGAGACCTTGAAGGATGTGTGTAGATGCCAAGAAAAAAACATACAATAACCGTTCGTGCTAATAATAGGAAAGTATGGGATTTTGTTAGAAACATGGATAACTGGGCTCCATTGGTTCCTGGTTATATTCGTCACGAAATCTTAAACTCTACTATTTCTACTTGGGAATTTAAAGTGGATATGGGGTTAATTAAGAAAAAAATTGAGCTTGAAGTAACCTTCCTTAAGTGGGAAGAACCGACAAAAGTAACCTTTTCTTTAAAAGGTCTAAATTCCCATTTTGAAGGAGAGGGTTATTTTATAGTGGAAGGACTGGAGCATTCTAGATCGAGTATGATTGGCTATTTAGATATTCATTCAACTGGAACGTTTCCATCTTTAACGGATCAATTGTTAGAACCAAAATTGGAAGAATTAATAGAAGAACTAACGATGTCAGTTTGTCAAAATATTGAAAGTATAACATAATATTATTATGTTAACTAACTTACCTAATTTGAACTAATCTTTCATACAAAGGGAGGGAGTACCAAAGGAATATTGGTAACCCTCCTTATTAGTTATCTACTTAATTCTTTATATAAATTACCCATTTCAATGGCATTAACAGCTGCTTCCCAACCTTTATTACCAGCTTTTGTTCCAGCTCTTTCAATGGCTTGTTCGATATTTTCTGTAGTAAGTACCCCAAAAATAACCGGTATTT
>DATMFU010000461.1:0-24194 GCA_035556015.1 Niallia sp.
GACCTTTTCTGGAATGGTTAAAAGCTCTCTACTGCCACTTCCAAGTCCTGCACCACTTCCTCCAGAACCATTCCCCTGTCCATTTCCTTTACCACTACCACTACCAGTACCATTACCTTGGCCTGATCCAGTTCCATTACCTTGCACAGAGCCATTTCCATTACCTGAGCCATTCCCCGAACCAGAACCGGAAGCATCTCCATTACTTTTATCTGGATTGGAAGCTTCCGTTCCTTTTTCACTTGTTTCATCATTCGAATTAGAAGAACTTGGATTCTCGACTTGTGTATTCGTGTTGGAAGCAATGCTATTAGATGAAGGTGGAGAGATTCCATTTGCTAGACTTTCCTTTTTTAGCTCTTGTTGGGCTTGTGCAAGATTCGTTTGCAAAGATTGAATTTGGTTTAGTATTTCTTCATTCTTTAGCATATCTTCCATCTGTTTCATTAACTGTTCTATCTCATCCCTTGATAACTGCTTATTCATACCAGTTAATTGATTAAAGGCTTGTTTCTGCTCTTTCGTCATCTGATTATATTGTTTATTTACATCTGTAAGCTCTTTTTTTAAGGCAAGAGGATCCTTTTCCGATAGAGCGGTAGCCATTGATTTTAATCCATTCTGATTTAATGTATCTTTTTTCTTCTCTAATTCATTTGTTTTCTCTACTAGTTTTCGTTTTTGTAATTCAAGTTCTTTTGCCTTTTTCTCTATTTCTGCAAATGCCTTCTCGACCGTTTCCTTCTCTCCAACTTTTTTTGCTAATTTCTCTAATTGCTTTTGCACTTGTTGATTTTTTTCTTTTTTGGCTTCCTTTTTTATCTCTTTTTCCGTTTTTGCAATTACATCCCACTCTTTTTCTTTTAATTTTCCTGCTTCCATTGTAGGCGATGGAAATAAATGAAGAATGACACTTATACAAATAAAAAGAGTTCCAACTATCACTAACTTCGGATAGAGATATACTTTTTTTCTTTTTAATACGTTACTCTGTTTCTTTTCCATTTCCTTTAGTGCCTGTTGTACTACTAATTGTTCTACCATACCTTCCTTATGTAAAAATTCATACCCTGTAAGAGCTAAGTCTTCTTTTACATATTTGTTAAACAGAAGCACTGCCTCTTTTTCTTTCGGTCGAAGAACCCAGATACGAATAAAGAATATTACTATACAAATAACAAAAGTGAGGATAAAGATTTTCATCAAATACGGTATAACCATAATAGAAGCAATAAGGGATAGGAGAAAAAAGATTCCCCCTAACCATAAAAACAACCAAGAAAGTTGTTGTAAAATACGTTCCCACATCATGGATTTTCGGATTGAATGCACCAATTCAGTAAACTGTTTAATCATTTCCATACGTTTCTCTACTTTCCTTTTCTCATATTGGGCCGTAATTTCCGAATGCTAAACATAAGGGATAGTATGATAACTACCATATAAGTAATAATATGAGCGATCCAAATAGGAAATTTAATACCTGTAATTTCCTTTACTTGCTCTGATACAGCTGGTTCAAAAATTTCCGCTAAAACAAGACCAGGATTCAACATAGCACTAAAGTACACTGCTGGTGCTTCCTTCGGTATAGCAGTAGCATTAATATCTGCTAATTGATAAAGAATGAAGGAAATAATGGCAGTACCTCCGCCAATAAATAACACCACACTATAGGTAGAAACCATACTAACTATTGTTTTTCGAATGATTGTTGAAAATAATACACCTATACTACCAATTACAATCATCGTAAATAAACTAAAAAAGAATACTTGTACTAGCTGACCAGGTGATATCCCCCCAAATATAAACACAAAGCTATAAAGGGGAAGACTGGCTATTACTAATAATATTAAATAAGAGATTGAAGAAAGTAATTTCCCAATAATAATACTAAAGCTGCTTTGTGTAGTCGTTAACAGGATATTTAATGTTTGCCTTTCTCTCTCACTACTCACCACACCTGCTGTTAAACCTGGGGTTATGAATAAAATTAATGCTACTTGAAAAAAGGAAAAAAGCATAAACATCATTCTACTGTACTCTGGTTTAAAGAAACCCATTGAATTAGTCCCACTTTGAATATACATAAAGGCAATCATAAGTAGGGATAAGGCTAGTAAATAGAACAATAATCCAACAAATGTTTTACCTGTGCGAAACCGTAATTTAAGTTCTTTATTTAAGACTGGGTTGAGAAAAAGGGTTTTCAAGAAAACTCAACCTCCTTTGTTATTTCCATGAATACATCCTCCAAATTGCTTTCCATTTCCGAGAAGCTAATAATTGGTATTTCATTAAAAATGGCTGTTTTTAATAACTCTTGTTGATCCTTTTCTTTTCCTTTAAAAAGGAACTGAATTCCATTCTTTTCTTCCAGTAATTCTATCTTTGTAATACGGGGATTTTCTTCTAGGAAAGCAATCGTTTTTGCGATATCCAATGTTTTAACCATAATTATTTTTTCACTTTGTAATTGCTGCTGAATAGCGGAAACAGAACCTTGTGCAACTAATTTCCCATGGTCTAATATCCCAATAACATCACACATCTCCGCAAGCTCAGGCAATATATGAGAAGAAATAAGGATGGTTTTCCCCATACTTTTTAATTCTTTCAGTATTTCTCTCATTTCAATACGTGCCCGTGGATCTAATCCTGATGCTGGTTCATCTAATATTAGTACTTTTGGATCATGAATTAGACTTCGTGCTAAACAGAGCCTTTGCTTCATTCCTCGGGATAAAAGATCTACATAATCATTTCTTTTATGTGATAAATTAACAAGTTCTAAAAGTTGTGGAATTAATTTATCTCTTTCGGAAGCAGCAATTCCATAGCTAGCCCCATAAAAATCTAAATACTCCTCTGCTTTTAATTGGTCGTACACTCCGAAGAAATCTGGCATATAGCCTAATTGTTTCCTTACTTCTTTTGGTTTTTTCATAATATCTATACCATTTATTAAAGCTGTACCTGAAGTAGGAGCAAGTAAAGTAGAAAGAATAGAAAATGTGGTAGACTTTCCTGCACCATTTTGCCCTACAAATCCAAATACAGTGCCCTCTTCTATTTCTAAATTTAATGGATGCAAAGCAGTAAACTTACCATAGGTTTTAGAAAGATTTTTAATCTCTATCATTCTTTTATCTCTCCTTTGATTTTAACTGTTGGTAATTGTAAATATGGATCCCCGTTGGTAGCTTTTTCTACTTTGATTTTAATTTGCTTATTTCCATCAAAATATGCCTCTACTTTCTCCTTATTGGCAGTAAAATTCGTATTAAATGTCTCATACTCCTTATTCTTATGGTTATAAACACTAAGTTTAAGACCTAGGTTTGTAACAGGTAGTATCGTTAATGAATCAAAAGAAAGTTTTTCAGACTGATAGGAATCAGGCACACTAAGACTATAAATATACTCGCCATCTTCGACCATTAAATCATCATTAGCGAAATTCATGCTGTAAATCTTTCCATTTATTATTTCGATATCTTGATCCAAGTCATCTTCTTGAAGGGTTAACTTTCCTGGGAAATGATTTGTTACGTTTAATGGTTGTAAAATCATATTCGTGATATTCTTTTTCGCCTTCCCCTCTACTAGACGAACATCAACTATTTCATCTTTTGTTATCCCAATGATTAATGGACTTCCAAAAGATGCTCCTTGCCATAAGTTATTTGCGTTAATAGCATCCTTCAGTACTAATTCACGATATTCATTTATATCCTTTCCGTTGTAATCATATCCGCTGGATCCATATGTAGAATCAAATGGCTTTTTGAAATACTTTTCTTTCCGTGTAATGTTTATTTTCTTCGTCTCACCTGCCTTAATTGCTCCTATATCTAATTGTTCATTTCCTGACCAAATAAATACTTTGTAAAAGCTATAAGGAAAATGATTCGTTAATTCTCCAGAAATTTTATCTTCCGTTAGCGTGAATTTATGGGTAAAACCTTCTTTTTGTGTCAGGCTAGACGTGCCAAACATCGTACGACTGGACCAATATTCTACACTTGGAAAGATAATCTCATTACTCTTCCGCTTCTCTTTTATCACGGCATCTTTCATTAAACTTCCATCTGTTTTATACGGTAATAGATGGTAGTCAGCTTTGTCGTATGTTAATGTAAAATCACCAGATTTATTAGATAATAGCGTGGTTGCTTGATAACCATTTAATTGTTGGTTCTTAAATTGGTAGATTCCCATTTCATTAAACTGAACATTTCCAATACGATCCTTGGCTCCTGAAATAAACATCCCAACCGATAATACAATAGAAATTACAGGGATAATCCACCAAGCATGTTCTCGTTTGTCCATCTTTTTTAATCCAAAATAGAGAATTGGAACAATAATAATTAGATAGATTGCTAATATAAGCAATAATGTCCCTAAAGATATGGCAGAACTTTTAAAATATTCATTAGACTCTGCGAAGCCATAATATAAGTTATTTAATGGATTCCCTCCATATTGTGAATTCACTAATTGTTCATTTGTATTGGTTAATAAAACATTACCAATCCATCTACTATATTCTTGCCAATTAACTAACTTATTGTCACTCAAAGAAAATGAAGACTGAATAATTTTCCCTTCTCCGAGAGAAGTTACCCCAAGAATAGGCTGATTATTATGTATGGAGATTGCTTCTGCTTGTTTCGTTAGCTTAGATTGGAAACTTTCAAGTTGGAATTCCTCTTTACTATTCTGTAAAGCTGTAACTGACATAGATTCTTTCTCATCTCCAAGTGATAAAGGCATATCTGTTTCTAAATTCCCATATGCCTGCTTTCCATTTTTTGTACCACTTGTTAACAATACTCCTCCATTTTGTATCCATTTTTTTAATGCTTGTTGCTGGCTTTCACTTAAATCAGATAGAGCAAACTGATCAACAAGTAAAAAACTTAATGTATCTAAAGCTGTATCATTATCAGGTAAATCATCCTTTGTTATTTCTGTCGTATGAATAGAATAGCTAGGAATTTTCCTTAATTCCTTGAATTGATCATAGTGGTCAGAAAGTATTCCCAATGTATACTCAGTAATTAATTGAATTGTCACTTCTTTTTTCCCTAAAAAAGTAACACTCTTTCCATCTTGCCACTTACCTTCATACAATTTCATCTTATTATTCGTATAATTAGAATCTGAAGAAATCCCAGGGACAGTAACAGAATATGTTTTCTTACTATTTGCCGGAATATCTACATTCACTACGTTATAACCACCTGTTTCATAACTAGGCGAAAAAGGTATTAATAAATCTCCCTTAAAATCCTTACCGCTATTCTCCAATGTAACTTTTAAGAGAAATGCTTTTCCGTCCACTACTTTTCCATCTAAACCTGCTTCTGTTGTAATACTAATACTAGAATCTGTAGCAGCTATTGCCTCTTCCGTAATAAAGAGAAAGGCAAGAAAAAAAACAATACCTAAAATGAACACCTTTTTTGTTCTTAACACACGGTTTCCCCCATTTTCTTTTTCTAGTTACTTAAATAGACGAACAAAAATTGTAAGACCCTACAGATAATCGAAAAAAGTTTTAATGTAATTTTACAATTTTAAAAACATTATAAACTTTTCGGGGTGTATTTTCTACTAATTTATAGAAATACTGGTATAAAATTGTTCGATAATCCATTAGACGAAATGAAGAAGAAAAAAGTTTTATGATAAATAAAAAAAGATTGTACATAGGAATAATATATCCATATGGATATACCTCCTTTGACAATCCCTTTTTTAAATATGAAGTAGTATTAAAATAGAAAGAGGAATAAATACAAGTAGTGCACCAACAATTTTCATTCTTATCCCAGATAAACTAGTTAAAAACAATCTTTGTTCTTCTGGTGTTAATACATTTTCATATTCTTCTTCTAGCCATTCTTTATCAACCAATGTACTCCCAAGTCGGAAATAGGCATGTTGCTGTACGAAATGTCCTTTAACTGCTAAAAACAGTCCACCAATTATTAGTAGCATAATAAAAATCTGAATAAGCATCTCACTTCAACTCCATAAAATACTTTTATCCTTTCTTATTTTTGCTCATAATTAGGGATTTATTCCATCTTAGAAAATAAAAAGAGGGCAAACTACACCATAACGTTATTCCAGCTTTCGTGTAGTTATCACTACTAATGGAATATGTTAGTGCAGTTTGCCCCTTTACATAGACATTCTCTTACTTTATTTTATTCTTCTGCCTCTACTAAGTTAGAGAACAGACCGTATACGTATTTTTCTGGATCAAAGCTTTGGAGGTCATCCATCTTTTCTCCTAAACCTACAAACTTAACTGGAATATGAAGTTCATTTCGAATCGCTAGAACAATACCACCTTTAGCTGTTCCATCTAACTTTGTCAATACGATACCACTCACATTTGTTGTTTCTTTAAATGTCTTGGCTTGAACAAGTGCATTTTGCCCTGTTGTAGCATCTAAAACAAGGATTACTTCATGAGGAGCACCTGGAATTTCTCTTTCTATCACTCTTTTTACTTTTTCCAGCTCTTTCATTAAGTTCACTTTATTTTGTAAACGTCCTGCTGTATCGCATAATAAAATATCTGCGTTACGAGACTTAGCAGCTTGAACAGCATCATACATTACCGCTGCAGGATCAGAACCCTCAGAATGTTTGATGACTTCAACACCAACACGCTCTCCCCATACTTCTAGTTGTTCGATAGCACCTGCACGGAATGTATCCCCTGCTGCAAGTAAAACATTCTTGCCTTCTGATTTGTATTTATGAGCTAATTTTCCAATTGTAGTGGTTTTTCCTACACCATTTACGCCAACAAACAAAATAACTGTTAAGCCATTTTCTTGGATATTGATGACAGAGGATTCTTCTTCCCCATTTTGATAAATAGCCACTAGTTTTTCAGAAATAACCGATTGAACTTCTTTTGGATCTTGAATATTTTTTTTCTTTACTTCTTTTTTTAATTCATCAATTAGCTCCATTACTGTATCAAAACCAACATCTGCGCTAATTAGAATCTCTTCTAATTCTTCAAAGAAATCTTCGTCTACTTTTCTATATCTCGAAACAAGGTCATTTACCTTTTCAGAAAAGTTATTTCTTGTTTTAGCCAGTCCATCTTTAAATTTCTCTGTCACGGCAGTAGTTTGTTGGGACATCTTTTCCTTTAGCTTCTTAAAAAAACTCAATACGTTTCCCTTCTTTCTCTCTCAACATATCGTTTATTTATCAAAATTATATTATTTAAGTTGCTACTAATTCATTTGACTCACTCAATCTCACAGATACTAATTTAGAGACTCCTGATTCTTGCATTGTTACTCCATACAAAACATCTGCTTCTTCCATTGTACCTTTACGATGAGTAATAACAATAAATTGTGTTTCATGACTATAACGTTTTAAATAAGAACTAAATCGAAATACATTTGCTTCATCTAGAGCAGCTTCTACTTCGTCTAGGATACAGAAAGGAACTGGTCTTACCTTTAGAATAGAGAATAGAAGAGCAATTGCAGTTAAAGCTCTTTCCCCACCAGATAATAGACTTAGATTTTGAAGTTTTTTCCCTGGTGGTTGGGCAACAATTTCTACACCTGTATTTAGCAAATCTTCTGGATTTGTTAATACAAGATCTGCTCTTCCTCCACCAAATAAGCTTTGGAATACAGAGCCAAAATGTGCCTTTATTCCTTCAAAGGTTTGTTCAAAGCGATTTTTCATCTCGTCATCCATCTCATCAATCACTTGATATAATGTATCTTTCGCTTCTTCTAAATCTATTTTTTGACTTAACAGAAACTCGTATCTTTCCGAAATTCTCTCATATTCTTCAATTGCACCTAAATTAACTGTACCCAATTCTTCTATTGCTAGCTTAATTAATTTTACTTTTTTACGCGCTTCCTCTACATCCATTGTAAGCTGATAGTCGAGCTTAGCACCTTCATAGGATAGTAAATATTCTTCCCTTAGATTGTTTAACCTAGTATCTAACTCTACGTCAATACGATTGAGCTTCACTTCTTCATCCTTAAGGGCTTGAACCATTCCTCGATGGATACGTCGATTTTCTTTCATTTCTAACTCAAGATCTTCTAATTCTACTTGCTTTTGCAATCTCTCTTCTCTTCTAAGTGCGATCAATTGAAGCGTGTTCTGTTTTTCTTGTTGCTTCTGTACAGCAGCCTCTTCCAAGGAAGATTCACCAGAATGAGAATGAGTCATTTCAGAAGATAATAGACGCAAATCCTCCGCTACAATAGTCTCTTTTTCTACCGCTTCCTGCAGTTCATTTAGAATGGTAGTTAATTTATCTTGTTCATGTTTAAATTGTTCTTTTTTGGCCGCTAATTGAACTCTTAGTTCACCAATGGCATGAACAACTGTTTCTTTTGATAAACTTTGCTTATTTTTCTGCTCTGTTAGAAGAACTATTTCCTTATCTAATTTAGCAATTTTATCTTTGCTTGTTTCGAGAATATGTTCTAATTCTTCTTTTCTCTTTTTTAACTGATCTTGTTCTTGCTTATAGTCTGCTTTGTTCCGATCATACAAGGATAATTTTTCATTCATACTTCTTTCATCGAATTCAATTTCCTTTAAATGGTCTTTCCAAGTTTGCATTTGGTACTGAAGATCTTCTGTTTTTATACGAGTCTCTTCAATCTTAATCTCTTCTTCTTTTAATGCTTGCTTTCCTTTTTTCAGTTGGTCCTCAAACTTAAGTGTAGTCTTTTCCATCTCGAATATTTTTTTCTTTAAATCTTCTAGTTCCCCTTTGCGGGTTAAGATGGAAGCACTTTTCTGTTTAATAGCCCCACCAGTCATGGAACCACCTGGATTGACAATTTCTCCGTCTAATGTGACAAACCGAGATCGGTACTGTAGAATTTTCGCCATTTCATTAGCACCTTTTAAGTCCTTTGTAATGACTACATTTCCTAATAAATTTCTCATTATTTCCGTATATTGATTGTCATAAGAAATTAAATCTGCAGCAACTCCAACAAAAGATGGGTGACCGCTAATTAACCGTAATTGAGAATCGGAAAGCATTTTTCCTTTAATGACATTCATCGGTAAAAAAGTTGCCCGGCCAAATCCATTTTTCTTTAGAAAAGCAATGGCTTCACGTCCATTTTGTTCTGTTTCCACTACAATATGCTGCATGCTACCCCCGAGGGCGATTTCCATACTAACACTATATTCTTTTGGCACCTGCATTAATTCAGCAACTGCTCCTCGAATTCCGTGAAGGGACTTATTACGAGCTTTTAAGACCTCTTTAACACCTTGGAAGAAACCAGCATAATCATCTTCTAATTCTTCTAACATTTCTTTTCTTGATTTAGCTTGCTCGGTAAATCGATAGGATTGGTATAACGACTTTTCGATTTGTTGAACCTTACCTTCTAAATCACGGAAACTCTTACGTTGTTCTTCAAGGGTTCTTGTCCACTTTTCTAAGTCCATAGAAAACTTTTGTAAAACATCTGTAATTTCTTTTTTCTTTTTCTGAATTTCTTCTCGTTCACTTGTATAGTTTGCATTTTCTGCATCCAACTGAGAAGTTCTTCTTTGCTGGTTCTCTATTTGATTTTTTATAGAATTCCACTCATTTTTTGAGGCAGCTTGCTCACTTAATAACTCAATATAGTCACTTTTTAATGATTCAATTTTTTCTTCTAAATTATCATTAAATAGGGCTAAATTCTTCTCGTTATCCTTTAGTTGCTTTTCAATTTCATTAAATTCAAGCTGTAATCTTTGAACGAGTACTTCTTGTGCTTCCTTTTGCGAAGAAAGGATGACAATTCTTTCTTCTAACTCAACCTTACTTTTTTCCAGCTGATCTTTATTTTGAACAGCATTCTTTTTTCGTTCTTTCAGTACTTCTTTTCTTCCTTCTAGCTTTTCTAATTCTTCACTGACTAGAAGAAGAACTTGTTGTAGATCGTCGATTGACTCATCTAATGCAGAGATTTGATTTTTTAACTCTTCCATTTTTGCTTCTTTTCCTTGAAGCAAGGAGGATAATTTTAACTCTTCTTGTTTATATGCTTCTAACTGTTTAGAGATTTTCTCGAACTTTTCATGGGCATTTTCTATATCATGTACCATTAATGCTACTTCAATTTTCTCTAAACTTTCTCGATGATCCAAATATTCCTTTGCCATGGAACTTTGTATTTTTAATGGTTCTACTTGGCTTTCCAACTCATGAAGAATATCATTCACACGGTTAAGATTTTCTTGTGTTTCCACAAGCTTCCCTTCCGCTTTTTTCTTTCTCGTTTTATATTTTAATACGCCTGCTGCTTCTTCAAAGATAGAGCGACGGTCTTCTGCTTTACTATTAAGAATTTCTTCTACTTTCCCTTGGCTAATAATAGAGAATGCCTCTCTCCCTAAGCCAGAGTCCATAAATAAATCAATAATATCTTTCAGACGACATGATTGTTTATTGATTTGAAATTCACTGTCACCAGAACGAAATACTCTTCTTGTTACACTTACTTCATGAAAATCTAGCGGGAGAAAATGATCGTCATTCTCTAATGTTAAGGTAACCTCGGCAAAATTCACTGCTTTTCTTGAATCACTACCAGAAAAAATAACATCTTCCATTTTGCTTCCACGCAGAGATTTAGCTGATTGCTCTCCTAGGACCCAGCGAATAGCATCCGTAATATTACTTTTCCCACTACCATTTGGTCCAACCACTGCCGTTACTCCTGGAACAAAATCAACAGATATTTTGTCTGCAAATGATTTAAAACCGATGATATCCAATCTCTTCAAGAACATATCCTCACCCCAATTCTTGTTTTGTTTCTTCTAGTTGTATACTTCTTTTCTCGGAGTATATTTCAATTGTTTTTTTCATTTTCTGCTTTTAGCATACTCAAAGACTCTTGTGCTGCATGCTGTTCTGCTTCTTTTTTTGATCTACCTGTTCCAGTTCCTAGCTCTTTGTTGTTCAATAATACTTGGGAAATAAATTCACGATTATGAGCAGGACCTTTCTCTAGCAAAATTTTATACTCAATCGTTCCAACAGCATCTCTTTGAACATATTCTTGAAGTTGGCTTTTAAAATCCATCACATGAGAAAAAGCACCGTCATTTATTTTAGGAAAAATAACTTTTTCTAAAAATGGTACTACAGAATCAATTCCTTGATCTAAATACAGAGCACCAATAAATGCTTCAAATACATCTGCAAGTAAAGCTGGTCTTGTTCTTCCGCCAGTCATTTCTTCTCCTTTACCTAATAACACAAAATTGCCAAAAGACAGTTCGTTTGCAAAGGAAACAAGAGAAGGCTCACATACTACTGCTGCACGAAGCTTAGTTAGTTCTCCTTCACTCATCATTGGGAATTTTTTAAATAAAAATTCCGATACAGTAAGTTCTAACACAGCATCTCCAAGGAATTCTAGTCTCTCATTATCTTCATGTGGTTTTCTTCGATGCTCATTCACATATGATGAATGGGTAAAAGCCTGTTTTAATAATTTTTCATCCTTAAAGTGAATATTTAATGTAGCTTGTAATTCTTTTAGTTTTTGTTCATTCGGACGAATTGATCGTTTTTCTTTTCGGTTGCCTCGCATATTGCCTCCACCTTAGCACTAAGTTTACAAATAAGTTTAAGTAAATCGGATAAAAAACGCAAAGAAACTTGGAAAGTTTCTCTCTCCAAGCTTTTCTATACAAAGATGGGGGATTTATTAAGCCCATATCTCTATAAGAAAACGATATTATCCTTATCCATTCCTCTTCTTATCTTTTGTAGGAATCATAACTAAGTATACAACAAATAAATAAAGATTTAAATCTTTCCCATAAAAATTAAAAGCTCCGTCATAAACGGAGCTTTTTAGGTTGACTAACGATTACTTATGTAATTCACAGCATCACCTACTGTTGAAATCTTTTCAGCATCTTCGTCAGAAATCTCCATATCGAACTCATCTTCTAATTCCATAACAAGTTCAACTACATCAAGAGAATCAGCACCTAAATCATCTTTGAAAGAAGCTTCTAAAGTTACTTCAGATTCTTCTACGCCAAGACGATCTACAACGATTTTTGTTACACGCTCTAATACATCTGCCATTTATTTCACCTCCCCTCAAATGCATTATAGAGTATTTCTATCAATTAATAAATGTAAAAGTTTCGTTCCAGATTGATTCAACTATCTTGTTACTGGAACCTTTCCAATTACATATACATTCCACCATCAATATGCAATGTTTGACCAGTTATATAACTTGATTCATCTGATGCTAAGAATACTACTGCATTAGATATATCCTCTGTTTTCCCAAATTGCCCTAGCGGAATTTGGGTAAGCATTGTATTCTTTATATCCTCTGGTAATTGCTCGGTCATATCGGTTGTAATAAAACCAGGAGCTATTGCATTTACAGTAATGTTTCTTTGCGCTAATTCTTTTGCAGATGTTTTTGTAAAACCAATAACACCTGCTTTTGCTGCTACATAATTAGCTTGACCTGGGTTACCTGTCACTCCAACAATGGACGTAATATTGATGATTCTACCTTTTCTTTGCTTCATCATCGGTCTTGTCACTGCTTTTGTGCAAAGGAAAACACCTTTTAAGTTCGTATTTATAACATCGTCCCATTCTGACTCTTTCATACGCATTAAAAGATTATCTTTTGTTATACCAGCATTATTTACCAAGATATCAATCGTACCAAATGTACTTAGAGAAGTCTTAATCATTTCCGAAACAGACTCGCTATTAGAAACATCACACTGAATACTAATTGCATTTCTACCTAGCTTCTTTATTTCTTCCACGACTTCATTAGCACGGTCTACACTACCAGCATAATTCACGATAACATCAGCACCGTTTTTTGCTAAGTCAATAGCAATGGATTTTCCAATGCCTCTTGATGCACCCGTAACAAGGGCTACTTTTCCAGCTAATTTCAATTAGTTTTCCCCCTTTAATGCTTCTGCTACTTGGTTACTTGTTTCCATATCATATACAGAGTATACCTTTACTTTTCGATCAATTTTTTTGATAAGCCCAGCTAACACTTTTCCTGGCCCTATTTCAATAAATGTATCTACACCAAGTTCCATCATTTTGCGAACAGAATCTTCCCAAAGGACCGAGGAATATAATTGTTCCACTAATTTACTTTTAATTTCTTCTTTATCTTCAATTGGTTCAGCTGTTACATTTGCGATAACAGGTACTTGCGCATTTTCAAGATTCACTTCAGCTAATACAGAAGAAAATCTTTCTGCAGCAGGTTTCATCAATTCAGAGTGGAAAGGTCCACTAACTTCTAACAGAATTGCACGTTTTGCACCTGCTTCTTTTGCTCGTTCACCTGCTATTTCAACACCTTTTTTCGAACCTGAAATAACAATTTGTCCTGGACAGTTTAAGTTAGCTAATTGTACAGAATGCCCTTCATTAGTAACTTCCTCGGTTACTGCTATAAGCTTGTCTCGGTCAAGTCCTAATATAGCCGCCATTGCACCATTTCCAGCAGGTACTGCTTCCTGCATATATTCCCCACGTTTTCTCACTGCATAAACTGCATCTTCAAACGATAATACACCAGCAGCTACTAATGCGGAATACTCTCCTAAGCTATGCCCTGCTACATAATCTGCCTTAATCCCAAATTGAGTAAAATGCTCTAAAAGGGCAGTGCTCGTAGTAAGTAGTGCTGGTTGGGTATTATGCGTTAATGTTAAATCTTCTTTAGGCCCTTCAAAGATAATATCAGATAAGGCTAAACCTAATTTTTGATCAGCTGCATGGAAAACTTGAGCTGAAGGCTCATATTGGTCAAATAAATCCTTTCCCATCCCAACAACTTGAGATCCTTGTCCTGGAAAAACAAATGCTATTTTACCCATCTTTCCACTCCCTTTCTTCGTTCACTTTGAATGAACTACTTGTTGCTATTCTCCTTGTTGCTGAATAGCTGTTTCTATTGTTTTTACAACTTCAGCTTGTACAAATTCTCTTGTTTGTCTAATAGCACTAAAAATGGCCTGGCTATCTGATGAACCATGTGATTTTATTACAGGTGCTTTCAAACCAAATAATGCAGCTCCACCGTACTCGGAGTAATCTAATTGATTAGCAATTTGTTTTAAATTAGGTTTTAATACTGCTGCTGCCATTTTAGACTTAAAGCTACTCATTAATTCTGCTTTAATCATTTTAAACATGCTCATAGCAGTACCTTCCACTGTCTTTAACACCATATTACCAGTAAAACCGTCTGTAATAGCTACATCACATACGCCATCTAATAAATCACGTGCCTCTACATTTCCAACAAAGTTAATATTGGCTTCCTTGAGGAGTTCAAACGTTTTTTTCGTTAAATCATTTCCTTTTTTCTCTTCTGTACCGATATTCAATAAACCAACTCTCGGATTTGCAATTCCTCTTACTTTTTCCGTATAAATGCTGCCCATAATAGCATATTGATATAAGTTTTCTGGTTTTGCGTCAACATTTGCCCCTACATCAAGTAAAAGAAAGCCTTCTCCTCCAATTGTTGGTAAAGTAGGAGATAATGCAGGACGATCAATTCCATCGATTCTACCAACTACAAATAATCCAGTTGCCATCAATGCACCAGTATTACCTGCAGAAATAAACGCGTCTGCTCTTCCCTCTTTCACTTCTGTTGCTCCAAGGACCATACTAGCATTCTTCTTACGACGAACAGCTCGAACTGGTTCATCCGTAGGTAAAATTTGTTCTTCTGTATGTATAATTTCGATTCGCTCATTATTTGTTAAAAGGTTCTGAATCTGTTCTTTATCTCCAACTAAAGTAATCTCTAAATCTTTAAATGTTTCTATAGCCTTTTGAACACCTAATACTATTTCTTTTGGTGCGTTGTCTCCACCCATTGCATCTACTGCGATTTTCATTCTTTATTCCACCTGATTCTATTGATTATTTTTTGCACGGTACATTTCAAATTCGCCTTTAAAAACCAATTCAGAGTTAACATAACTAGTTACATCCACTTTGGTTCTGCCGGTTTTCTCATCTATATGAACTACATTTGCTTTTGCTATAATTCTTTCACCCATTTTAACGGATCTTGTAAAATGAATATTCGCTTTAGCTGTTAATGCCAGTTCATCATTGATTAAAGCAACAGCAAGGGAATTTGCTTGTGCAAATAAATGATGCCCTCTTGCAATACCATTCCTTTTAAATACATGCTCTTGTTTCACTTCAAAGATAGATATCGCAGAATCATCTAATTCCATATGAATAATTTCCCCAATGACTTCTTCAATAGGTAAAGCTTTCACTTCATCTTCTAAAGTTTTGGTAGCAACATTCTTAATTCGTTCCCGAAGCTCTGGAATAGATAACTCTAATCGATCTAGTCTTATTGTTTGTACACTCACAGAGAATTTTTCCGCTAAATCCTCGTCTGTAATAAAAGGAGTTTCTTTAATGGTTTGCAACAGCAAGCGTTGTCGATCCTTTTTATTTCTTTTCAAATATAACACCACCGAACTATTAAGACTAGGTACTAATAGTAGTATATAATTAAAAATACTGGAATGCAAGCCGTATTTTTCGCCTATGTATGTCAATAATTTCGTTATAATCCTGCTATTTGTATCCAAAATAAAACAAATATAACGATTCGTTTTTCACCATTTAATAATGGGCTTATTTTTTCTTTACAAGTTAATCGTTACTTCCACAGATAAAAGGATTAGATCCTATTTCTAGGATTCTAATCCAACTTTTCCCCATCTAAAATACCGGTTTCTTCAAGCTTTTCTCTTAATTTACGATAATCTTCTGAGTGCCAGAAAGCATTTGATTCAATTAAAAGAGCTGCATCTGCCCTGGCAGTTTCTAGAATTCGATAATCGTGGACCATATCCCCCATTTTAAACTCAGGAATTCCACTTTGTTTTTTTCCAAAAAAGTCACCTGGTCCACGTAATTCTAAATCTTTTTCACTTAGGACAAAACCATCATTTGTTTCTGTCATGATTTTCATTCGTTCTTTCCCAACATCTGTTTTTGGTTCTGCAAGAAGAATACAATAAGATTGAGCATCTCCTCTTCCTACCCTACCTCTAAGTTGATGAAGTTGTGACAGTCCAAATCGTTCTGCATCATAAACAAGCATAAATGTGGCATTAGGGACATTTACCCCAACTTCTACTACCGTGGTACTAACTAGTATCTGGATTTCATTTTCACTAAACTGTTTCATCATGTTATCTTTTTCATCTGGATGTAGCTTCCCATGCATAAGCCCAACTTGGTACCTTCCTTGGTAATAAGTTGATAACATAGAATGAACATCTAAAGCATTTTGTACATCTAGCTTCTCCGACTCTTCAATTAACGGACAAATGACATATGCTTGTCTACCTGCTTTCAATTCTTTCTCCATAAATTGAAGAATCCTTGGTAGCATATCATTTTTAACCCAATAGGTTTCAATTTTCTTTCTACCTGCTGGCATTTCATCGATGATACTAACATCCATTTCACCAAATACCGTTATTGCCAACGTTCTAGGAATTGGTGTTGCTGTCATAAAGAGTACATCACTATTTTCTCCCTTTTCCCGAAGAATTCTTCTCTGCTCTACACCAAAACGATGTTGCTCATCGGTAATCACTAAACCTAGTGAATGAAATTCTACTTCATCTTGAATTAAAGCATGTGTTCCAATTAATATATCAATCTTTCCTTCTTTCAATTGACTAAGAAGTTCTTTTCTCTTTTTCCCCTTAACAGAGCTTGTCAGTAGTGCGCAATTTACATCAAAAGCAGAGAAGAGCTGCTGTAATGAGTTAGCATGTTGTTCAGCAAGAATTTCAGTAGGAACCATTAACGCTCCTTGATTACCTGATAATATAGAGGCATAAAGTACAATAGCTGCCACTATTGTTTTTCCAGAACCTACATCCCCTTGTAATAACCGGTTCATTCGAACATTATTTTTCATATCTTTTAATATCTCATTTACGACACGCTTTTGAGCATTAGTAAGTGGGAAAGGTAAGGCATCAATAAAACTAGTTAATTGGCTTATTGAATAGTTTTGACTCTTTCCACCAGAATGTTCCCGTTCATATTTTCTTAATGCACTCATTTTTAATTGAAACAAAAGAAATTCTTCATACACAAAGCGTCTTCTCGCAAGCTTTAACTGATCGCGATTTTCAGGAAAATGAATGATTTTTAACGCCTCTTGTCTTGGAAGGAGACGATATTTCTCTAACATAGAGGATGGAAATATCTCCTCTACTTGATTTCCATATTGGGTAAGAGCAATATGAATAAATTTTCTCAATCCTTTTACGGTTAACTTCCCTTTAACGGTGTAAACCGGTTCAAACTCATGTTCCTTTTTATTGCTACCTAGTTGCAAGTGGGTAGCAGTAATCGTTTGTCGGTGTTGATCCCATTTACCAGTAACCGTTACTACATCTTGCACAGCAATTTTCTTCTTTAAGTACGGCTGATTAAAGAAAACAACATTAATTAGATACTTCTCTACTAAAAGTTTAATGGTTAGTCTTGATTTTTTTCTTCCATAAAAAACAAGGGAGGGTTCGCTATGAACCTTCCCTTCAACCGTCACTTTTTCCTCATGCTTAATTTCTTCGAGGTTTTTCAGACGATAATCTTCATATCGATAAGGAAAATATTCAAGCAAATCATTTATAGAATATATATGCATGTCTTCTAATTGTTTTTTTGTTTCTTCGCCAATTCCTTTAAGATGATCAATCGATTCCAATAATGTATTTGTCATTTCCCTTGGGCTTGAACACCAAAGATTTCCGCTTCGAGCCTTTTAGCAGTAGGTGTTGCCGCCAACCCTCCTCGCGCTGTTTCTCTGAGAGCAATAGGCATTGCCTGACCAATGCGATACATACTATCGATCACTTCATCACAAGGAATTCGACTTTTAATACCTGCTAGTGCCATATCGGCAGCAATCATCGCATTCGCAGCACCCATAGCATTTCTTTTTACACAAGGCACTTCTACTAAGCCTGCTACTGGGTCACATACAAGACCTAGCATATTTTTTAATGTAATTGCCATGGCATGGGCAGATTGTTCTGGTGTTCCACCTGCCATTTCCACTATTGCGGCAGCTGCCATTCCTGCAGCAGAACCTACTTCTGCTTGGCATCCACCTGCAGCTCCAGATATGGAAGCATTATTTGCTACTACAAACCCAAATGCACCTGAAGTAAACAAAAAAGCAATCATTTGCTCTCTTGTTGGATTTAATTTATTTTTCACCGCAAATAAAGTTCCAGGTACAACACCTGCAGATCCTGCTGTAGGTGTTGCACAAATCAATCCCATTGCCGCATTCACTTCATTTGTTGCCACTGCTTTGCTCACAGCATCTAAAATAACTTCCCCTGACAAGAACTTCCCTTTTTTAATATAATCCTGCAGTAATACTGCATCTCCTCCTGTTAATCCAGAATGAGACACCACTCCATTCAAACCTCTTTCAACTGCTTGCTCCATTACACGTAAATTATTATCCATCTGTGCAATGATTTCGTCTCTCGTTCTACCAGTCACTTCCACTTCTTGCTCAATCATAATTTCAGAAATCGGCAAGTTTCTATCAGAAGCTATTTCCACTAATTCTGCCACATTACGGAACATGATCATTCCTCCTCAAACTTACAACCTATTATCTAGAAAGTTCTCAAACTTTTTATTCCACAATAGTAGTCACTTTTTCTATACAGTCCAACCCTTCTAGTTCCCTTAGTATAGAGTCTTCAATATTTTGGTCTACTTCAATTGTCATTAACGCTAATTTCCCTTTTTCTTTACGGCTTACTTCCATATGACCGATATTAATTTCATACTTTGCTAAAACATTTGCTACCTTTGCAATTGCCCCAAAGCGGTCATTATGTACGACCAATAATGCCGGATGGTGGCCTGACAGTTTTAATTGAAATCCATTCAATTCGGTAATTTCAATTTTCCCACCACCAATGGAAATGCCCACAAGTTCTATTTCTCCATCGTCATCCCCTAAATGTATCCTTGCTGTATTAGGGTGTTCCGGAACAGCCTCTTCTGTAAAAAAGTAGACTTCCATTCCACTTTTCTTTGCAATTTGTAATGATTGTCTTAAGCGATCATCAAATGTATCAAAATCAAGTATACCACCGATAATAGCAACATCAGTACCATGACCTTTATACGTTTCTGCAAATGAACCATATAAATGAACATTCACCCATTTTGGCTGTCTTTCAAATAAATTTCGTGCTACTCGGCCAATTCTTGCTGCTCCAGCTGTATGAGAACTTGAAGGACCTATCATGACCGGGCCGATAATATCAAAAACACTTTTATATTTCACGGAATGCAAATCCCCCTTTTAAAGATATGGTCATATCATTATATTCCTATATTAAAATTTCATTAGATTCTTTTTTATTTCAAACAATATCATATCACATAATACTATTTTTGACCCCAGTTAACCATTTCCTATTCATGCTTACCTTTAATAGTTATTATTTAAATAAACCAATATGCTACTTGCTATTCGTACATTAAAGTTAGCTAGTACAAACGAACAGGACGACCTCTTAGATAAAGAGATCGTCCTGTTATTTAATCCATTCATTTTCGTTTATTCAATTGAGAATATAAATGAATATAGTGGTTGTTTACCATCATGGACTTCAACTTCCACTTCGTCGTAATTTTCTTCTAAAAAGGATACTAGGGATTCTACTTCCTCTTCTGTAGCATCTTCCCCTTTAATAAGGGTTACAATTTCAGTATCTTCATCAATCATAGATTTTAACAATTCTCTAGAAGACTCTGTTTTATCCTTGCTCTTCACTACAATTTTTCCTTCTGCTAATCCCATAAAGTCTCCTGTTTCAATTTGAAGACCATCAATACTAGTATCTCTTACAGCATACGTAATTTGACCAGTTTTCACATGACCAAGTGCTGCTTTCATATTATTCTCATTTGCAATAATATCACTAGAAGGATTGAAAGCAAGCAACGCTGACATACCTTGTGGCACTGTTTTAGAAGAAATTACGACTACTTCTTCTTCTAACACATCTGCTGCTTGCTCTGCAGCCATAATGATGTTTTTATTGTTTGGTAAAATAAATACCTTTTTCGCATTAACCTGTTTGACAGCATTAACAATATCCTCTGTACTTGGATTCATTGTTTGGCCGCCTTCAATAACATAGTTAGCACCAAGACTTCTAAATAGGTCAGCAATTCCGCTACCCATAGAAACAGTTACAATTCCATATTCCTTTGGTTCTTCTTTCGTATTTTCAGCTTTTGTTTCTGCTTTTTCAGCTTCCACTAAGGTACTATGTTGTTCACGCATATTTTCAATTTTCATCTTGATTAGCCTACCGTATTTTTGACCAAAGCTTAACACTTCACCAGGAAGATTTGAGTGAATATGAATTTTTACAATTTCATCGTCCGATATCACTAGTAAAGAATCTCCGTACTCGCTTAAAGCTTCTCTAAATTCTTCTTCTGAGAATGGCTTGTTACCTAGTTTTTCTTCTTCTAAACGTACCATAAACTCCGTACAATAACCGAAAACAATATCTTCTGTATTAATAACACTGTGAACATTTTTATGATGTTCTGCATTAACTAATTCGTTCATGGATACGATGTTTTGAGTCGCTTCAGGAAGTTTTTCTCCTTTTAACTGAGCTAAGAAGCCTTCATAAACAAAGACTAAACCTTGACCACCACTATCTACCACGCCAACCTCTTTTAAGACTGGAAGTAATTCGGGTGTATTGTTTAAAGAAATTTTTGCTGCCTTCACAACATCATCCATAATGACCACGATGTCATCATTAATTTCTGCTGATTGAACGGCTTTTTTTGCAGCATCTTTTGCTACAGTTAAAATGGTACCTTCTACCGGCTTCATTACTGCCTTATAAGCTGTTTCTACACCAAATTGAAAGGCTTGTGCAAATTCTTTTCCAGTAATACTTTCTTTTTGTTCGATAGATTTTGAAAATCCACGAAATAATTGAGAAAGAATAACTCCAGAATTCCCACGAGCCCCCATCAATAACCCTTTTGATAAGGATACTCCAACTTTACCTATATGTGATTGAATATTATTTTGAACTTCCTTTGCTCCAGAAGTCATTGATAAATTCATATTCGTTCCTGTATCTCCATCTGGTACTGGAAAAACATTTAACGCATCTACATATTTAGCATTAGAGGATAAATGGTTTGCTCCTTGGATAACCATCTCTGCAAATCGCTTTCCTTCTAAAACTGTAATTGACACTGTGTTTCCTCCTCTACTATGGGTTCGTCACACGAACTCCTTGAACGTAAATATTAACCGAGTCAACGGCAAGTCCAACTGTCTGATTGAGCGTATATTTCACTTTTGATTGAACATTGTGCGCAACCTCGGAGATTTTCGTTCCGTAACTAACAATAATATACATATCAATATGTACTTCTTCTTCTACATTTCGAACTATTACGCCACGTGTAAAGTTTTCTTTACGCAAAATATCGGTTAATCCATCTTTAATTTGATTTTTTGACGCCATTCCAACGATACCATAGCAGTCAACTGCTGCTCCACCTGCTATTGTTGCAATTACATCTGTCGAAATATCTATTTGTCCGAAATTAGTTTTCAGTTCAATGGACATGAGTTTTCCCCCTTTGGAATTGCTCCTTGACTACTGACATTTTACTATAAGCTATTGATTTTTAAAAGCTATAGTTATAAACCTTATTATATACAATAATTCACTTATATTAAAGTATTGGCATAATTTCTGAAAACAAATACCTATTTTATACTATAATCGTAAAATTTTAAAGCCCTAAATTGAACAATCCTTTATTTCTAAAGTTAATAACTATACGATTTTTATGGTCTGTAATTACATTTTTCTATTTAAACAAGGATCATTTCTGCCTATTATTTTTTCCATATCCCTTTTTTGAATATAGGATGTCAAGGAAATTTTCTTGAAAGCTTTTTACACAACTATTGCATTCAAGTTATTTGTATGATAAATTATTAAAGTATCTGTGATGAGGATTAAATAGCAGACATATTTAAAATGCTATCTATGACTTTAAAAAGACTCTTTTCATTGAGTTTTTTGTAATAAGGAGGGAAATATACATGCCACGTAAATGTGTTGTAACTGGTAAAAAAACAACTACAGGTAATGCTCGTTCCCATGCGATGAATGCTAACAAGCGTACTTGGGGAGCAAACCTTCAAAAGGTTCGTATTTTAGTAGATGGAAAACCTAAACGTGTTTGGGTATCTGCAAGAGCTTTAAGATCTGGTAAAGTGGAACGCGTTTAATCAGATAACGATAAAAAAGGACATTTTCATGTCCTTTTTTATTTTTACTAAAATGTTCATTCGGCAAGAAACTTTCTAAGTATAAAAGGTTGTCTTCATAAAAAATTCGCACAAGCTTGCCTTTAGTCTTTCTTAAATGTTCCTAGCATTGCTCGGACAAGTCCTCCTAAAAATTTCGGCAATTTAATGGTATAAAATCTCATGAATACTGTCCCTCCTTAAATCTAACCTACAATTCAAAAGCTAGCACTTACATATCCTATTCAAAGTAAACTAAATTAGTACCTATAATTATTTCAATTAATCACGACTTCTTATTACCATTAATATGCCTTCATCAAAAGAAAAAGTACCAGTTTCTCTAATAAGTTCATTACTAATACATAAAGTGCTACTAAGGGGAAGATTCTTCCTTACTAAAGGGTATTTAAAACCACTTAAAGTTAGACCTACAATATTTGTACTATAAGGGAAAAATGATATATAAGGAAAATACGAATCTTCTTCTACCGTATATGTTCCAGAACACACTATCTTCACCTTATTTTTTGTGTCGATGATTTCTATTAATACACCTTCACTTCGTAAAACTTCCCTCAGCAATAATTGAAGATTAGCAATGGAGTGATCCATCCTGCCACCAGTAGCCCCAAATAATTTGATGGAGGTTGCTCCTTGATCAATTGCCCACTGAATAGCCAATTCCATGTCTGTTTCATTTTTTTCTGGTTTAAAACGCTTTAAGATATTGGTGCTCACCTCTATCTGTTGCCACTCCTCATTTGTCACAGAATCAAAATCTCCAAATGCTGCTTCAATGGGAATAGATTGTTCCATTAGGTACACCACACCTCTGTCTACACCAATCCAACTTGCGTTATCACGATAGTTTTCTAATTCTGGAATATAGTCTTTCGGCCCGCCAGCCATTATATATACATTCATTTATGATGCCTCCTAATCAAGAAAATGATATATAAAAAGGCATACCCTCTTGTGAGAATAAGAATCCTACATTTTCTGGTAGTATTTCTTATTCTAGGGTTGCCTTATTATTTAATATCTAGGTTTACGATCCTTAATTTCTTGTAAAAACTCTTTATAGTGTTCATAACGATAAGAAGGAATTTTCCCCTCTTCCACCGCTTCTTTCACCGCACATTTCGGTTCTGACAAATGCAAACAGCCTCTAAATTTACAATTCTCACTCGTTCTTTCTATTTCCGGAAAACAATAATTCAAGTTTTCCACTTCTATATCAGTAAAATCGAGTGAACTAAAACCAGGAGTATCTGCAATTAAGCCATCCCCTATAGAAATTAGTTCTACATGTCTTGTCGTATGTTTTCCTCTTCCAAGATGGGAAGAAATCTCATTTGTTTTCAATTCTAAATCTGGTCTAATCGCATTCAATAAAGAAGATTTGCCCACTCCAGACTGCCCTGCAAACACAGAGATTTTCTCTTTTAGATATGGTTTAAGTTGAGCTATACCAGTTTCTGTCTCTGAAGATGTAAGAATAACAGGATAACCAATTGCTTCATAATGATCACGAAACTCTTGCATTTTCAGTCCTTCATCTTCTGAAACAAGATCCATTTTAGTGATACAAATCAGCGGTTCTATGTGATTAAATTCCACTAAAACAAGAAAACGATCTAATAAAGTTGTACTAAAAGCAGGTTCTACACTGGAAAAAACAAGGATTGCTTGATCGACATTCGCAATAGGTGG
>DATMFU010000462.1:0-7828 GCA_035556015.1 Niallia sp.
AACATCTACTTTAGCAAATGGAGTTAAAGTTAATGGGAAAACTGTTTATAATATGTATGGGATAGGAGCTTATGATGGTACTGCCATTTCAAGTGGAGCAGAATATGCATATAATGCAGGATGGTTTACACCAGAAGCAGCTATTATTGGGGGAGCACAATTCATTGCGCAAGGTTATATCAAATCTGGACAAGATACTTTGTACAAGATGAGATGGAATCCAGAAGCAGCACAAAATAGTGGTGTAGCCACTCATCAATATGCTACAGATATAGCGTGGGCATCAAAACAAGTAAAGCAAATTTCTAATTTATATAGTTTACTTAGTTCGTATACTTTAAACTATGATATACCGGTCTATAAGAAGTGAAAATTTCATAGAATATTTCTTGGTGAATGGAATTTTAATCATTCACCAGGAAATGTTAACACTCCAAAGTAATTCTACATACTCATATATTCCAAAAACTAAATAAAAAGTAACATTCCATTTTTGTGAATTTTTCTTTCTTCTTGGAATTCAATATTTCTACTAATTCTCTTTAATTTCTCCTTAATAAACAATCAATTCCACTAATTTTTAAAAGAATGATAGATATAGTGCCTATTCATTCCATTTTAAGTTAGGTGGTATATTTTTTTGCTTATTTGAATCTAAGCATTGACTTAATCTCGCATTTAATTTTTTTTTCTTACTATACAACGTTCTTTTCTTTAAATAGGATTTAGTAACTATCCAAGTTATTAAAAGAAAAGCAGCAATAAAAATTATTATCATGATACCATCTCCTTATTATCGTTTGTCATTAACTAAGAAGAAGGAAGAAAAAGAGTAATTTACTGCGATTAACTAGTTATATATATTGCTGTGCTTACATCATAACAAACCTAATTTCTTACATTAATAACATTATATAGTAAATGGATTGAAATTTCCTTAAAATAGTATTTCGTAAAAGAATAATTTATTTGAAAACGATAGAAAACTTGTTTGATAATGGTACTGTTTTTTGATTCAAGTATTATAATTTTAATACAGAATCATTTTAATATTAATATTTAGGGAGAACCATATGAAGAAACTACTATCTATTTTTACTATTTCTGTGTTTTTTATAGGTATATACATGCTTGTTAGAATCTTTTTTCAAGAGGATCAGGAAGTTAGACCTAAAGCTCAAAATGGTGAAATAGACATTATTATGCAAGATACAGCTGAAGGAGAAATTTCTTTAGCTGGCGAATGGCATTTTTATAAAAATCATTTATATACTCCCCATGAGATAGCATCAGCACCAAATAATCAATTAATGAATATACAAGTTAGGTCCAAGTGGAGCAATTTACTAGATGCTCAGAATGGATACGGGAAGGGAACTTATCGATTACTAATTAATATCAAAGATAATCCCGATGATACTATATTTGGAATGAAAATAACTTCTATTCAAATGTCCCATAAAATGTACTTGAACGGAAAGCTTCTTGCACAAATGGGGAATCCCGCGGATAAAGAGAACTTTATCGCTGAAAATAAGCCATATACAGTGTACTTTCCTTTAAGAGAAGGCGAAAATGAGTTAGTCATACAAGTTGCTAATTATATCTATGCTCCTATTGGTGGTGGAATTAATTATCCCATTTACTTTGGATTAGCTGATGATATATCCTCCTTAAAAGATCGGAAAATTTCTAAAGATTGGTTATTAGTGGCTATCTTCATTTTTATGAGCTTGTATTTTTTTGGTGTTTTTTTTCAATGGAGAAGAAATAAGTATCTCTTATATTTTTCAGGAATTTGCTTAGGTATTGGACTTTATCAATTTACACATGGGGAAAAGGTTATCTATTTTTTATTTTCTAATCTTTCCTTTACCAACATGATAAGGATACAATATTTTTCTTATACTTTTGCTATTACCACTCTTTTTTCGTATTTACTAGATGCACACAAAAAATATGCTTCTGCTAAAATTATTAGGCCGTTAGTTGCTTGTTGTATCGTCTTGTTGGTATATGATTTAGCCTTTATTGAAAAAATACCAATTTTTTTATTAAACTTACATTCTATCTTAGGCGTCATTGCAATCTTTTACGCTGCATATATTTTTCAACTCGCATTCTTTCATAAAGATAAAGAAGGACTTTTTTTACTGATTGCTATTTATTGTCTATCTCTTAATGTTTTGGCTAGATATGTAAACTTATATACAGTTAATTACCTAGATAATTGGTTATTTTTAGCACCCTTTGGCACCTTATTAATGTTCTCATTAATTTTATCTATGCGTGTTGCAACATCTTTTAAACAGAATGAGGCCTTATCTTTTGAGCTTATTAAGATGGATCAGGTAAAAGACGATTTTTTTGAACGAGCAACCCATGAATTTCTAACTCCTATTAATGGCCTACAACATATTTCAGATTCCATGTTAAAAAGTACACATCAGGATGCTAATTCAGAATGGAAAAAGAATATCGAACTAATCCATTCATTAAGCGTACGTTTAGGTGCTCTTGTACACGACGTCTCAGACTTTGTGAACTTAAAACAAGGTCTAATTAAAGTAGAGAAAAAAGCGGTTGATGCATATTCGTTAATGGAAATTGAAAGAGCTATTTTTGAAATAATGGCACAAAAGAAAAATATACAATTAATTAACAAAGTATCTAAGGATCTCCCTTTTATTACAGTTGATGAAAACAGATTTAGACAAATTGTCAGTATTATACTTGATAATGCGCTAAAGTATACCTATTCCGGAGAAATAATAATGAAGAGTAAGGTGGAAGAAAATAGCGTCATATTTTCTATTCAGGATACCGGAATTGGTATGAGTCAAGAACAGCTACATGAAGTACAGTTAATGCTACAAAATAAAGAAAGGAATTTTATTTTAGGTCTTGGCCTTAGAATTGCAAAACAATTAATTCTATTACAAGATGGTTGGATAGAGATTGAATCAGAGGAAGGAAAAGGAACAGTTGTAAGTTTTTCCTTGCCTATTTCTAGTGAAAAGAAACGAAGGAAATTCGAAAAATTTTTATTGGAAAACCAACATTTAACAAGTCCTTTTAGCATGGAAATTCCATATCATACAAAGGGGAATTATGAATATACTGTCCTAATTGTAGATGATCACATGCCTAGCTTACAAGTAATGATAGATATTGTCGAATCACTACCTGCGAAAGTCATTGCAGTGAATGATGGGAATGAAGCATTAAAAACAGTGAAGTTGTTCCCTAAGATAGATCTAGTTATCACAGATTTTGTGATGCCAAATGTATCAGGTTATGAACTAACTAAGTATTTAAGAGATACATATAGTCTTGTAGATTTACCAGTATTAATGGTTATTGAATCAGCTTTTCAGGCTGATCGTATGAATATTTTACGTATGGGAGCAAATGATTCTATTACGAAACCATTTCATGCTGCAGAGTTTGAAGCAAGAGTGCGAAATTTGTTAATGATGAAAGAGGCTGTCAATCAATCTATTAAAATGGAAGTTGCTTTTTTACAATCACAAATAAAGCCACATTTTTTATTTAATGTATTAAATACCATTATAGCGTTAAGTTATACAGATATAGATAAATCAAGAGAAGTGACAGAAACCTTTGCTGAATACTTAAGAAGTAGCTTTGACTTTCATAACACCAATACTTTAATTCCATTTACAAAAGAACTCCATTTAGTGCATTCCTATGTAGAGATTGAGAAAGCACGCTTTCAAAATCGAATTAACATTGTTTATGATATTTCAGATGTAGGTGAGTTTATGGTTCCGCCACTAATTATCCAGCCAATCATTGAAAATGCTATCCATCATGGTATTGGAAAGAAAGTAGAGGGTGGAGAGATTCTATTTCGATTGAAAAAGCAAGATGGAAATATAATTATTACGATAAGAGATAATGGAGTTGGGATGTCTCCTGAAAAGATAGAAGAGTTAAAAAAACATAAGAAAACAGAAGGGCATGTTGGCTTAACGAATATTAATCAGAGACTAAAATATTTTTATGGAACAGAGCTTGAAGTACAGAATGAGAAAAACAGTGGTACTAGCGTTGTTTTAACACTGCCTGAGGAAACAAGTATTATTTAAGAATTGAGTGATGGAGATGGATATCTACCTATTAGATGATGAACAAATGGCATTAGATATTTTAGAAATAAAATTAACAAAAATATTTCAAGAAAAGAAGGAGCAACCTGTTATTCGAAAATTTTCGAATCCGTTGCAGCTATTAAATAGAATGAAAGAAGATGGCGTAAAAGTAGATTTGCTTTTTCTGGATATTGAAATGCCTGAAATGAATGGTATTGAATTTGCTGAAGAGTTATTAGATATGGATAGAGATATTCCAATAGTATTTCTCACCGCATATAGCGAATATGCAGTTAAAGCCTTTGAGTTATATGTACTAGATTATCTATTAAAGCCAGTTAAAAATGATAGACTGCAAAAAACGATAGAACGAATAATGGCAAAAAAGCCTAACGAACTATCACAATCACAACAAGCTTTGCGAGTTCGTTTTTTAAAGAACTTTGAGGTGTACTTCGGACAAGAGATAGCCCCTCTTAGTTGGAAGACATACAAAGTGAAAGAACTTTTTGCCTATTTTCTATACCACCATAATGGTTTTCTTGAAAAAGATAAAATTATTGATAGTTTATGGATGGATACTGATTATGAGAAAGCAAAAGTGAACTTTTATACTTGTATATCCTATTTGCGGAAAATGTTTAGAGACATTGGCTATGAAAATATCATTCAAAAAAATGGAAATGGGTACTTGTTAAATATAGAATTCCATTCAGATGTAAATGAATTAGAAACTGTAGTTGATTCATATAAAGAGAATAATTCATTAAGTAAAAAAGATTACATAAAGATATTAAATTTGTATCCTGGAGATTATTTAGAGGATAATGATTATCCTTGGAGTCGATCTAAACAAGAAGTAATTCGAAATAAGTATTTATCATTTATCGAAAATAAAGCTATGTATTTAATAGAGGATGATACAGATTTGGCAATTCAATTTATCAGGAAAGCCATTCAATTAAATCCATACGTAGAACAATATTATCAATTATTAATGAAAAGTTATACGAAATTAAATCAAAAAATAGAGGGGATAAATAGTTACAATCATTTAAAAAAGATGCTTGGAGAGGAATTCAATGTAACTCCTTCTAATAAAACCGAGGAATTGCATCAGAGACTAAAAGAACTGTAAGAGCTAATGAATCATAGCTTTACAGTTCTTTTAGTGAATCTTGAATTGGATAATCGTTGAGGTCAACTTCCGTTTGTTTATCTAATAATAAATTAGCCAGTTGTTTTCCGATAAATGGTCCCATCGTTAAACCCGAAGCGCCTAATCCATTCGCAACAGAAAGACCTTGATATGTTTCGACTTTACCAAATACAGGGAGAAAATCCGCGGTAAAAGGACGAAAGCCCACTTTCACTTCTGAGTAAATACTAGCATCTAGACCTGGAGCGAACATTAATGCTTTATCTATTATTTCTTTCATACCAGATAATGTAATGCTTGGATTTAATTCTGTAACATTTTCATGAGTTGCACCAATAACAATTCTATTATTTAGAGTTAATAAATATTGGTCATGTGGTGGCATAACTACCGGCCAATTATTACAATCTATATTTGGAATAGTTATATGCATAATTTGTCCTTTTTGTGCTTTTACATCTAAAGCTAAATGAACTGGATGTAAAAGTTCATTTGCCCAAACGCCTGCCGTAATTAATACTTCATCCCCATAGATAATGGTTTGATCGTCTAATTGAACTCCGGTAATCCGATTGTTTGATTTAATCAGTTTAGCGTTAGAACGGATAAATGTAGCACCCAGCGCTGCACTAGCCTTTAATAAAGTATTACGTAAAGCCCATCCATCTACTCTAGCAGCTCCACTTATGTATAAGGCGTCATACCCTGTAGCTAATACTGGAAATAATTCTTTTGCTTCATTCGAAGAAATAATAGAAACATCTCCTATTTCTGGAGCTTCCAATTTTTTATTTAACGTTCTTTCCTTCATTGCTTCTAGTTTAGATAAATCAGAGTGAAGGCATAATGCGCCTACTTTTTTGTATCCAGTATCCAAAAGATTAAATTCGGACAGTTCACTAATTAATTGAGGATAATATTTTGCGCCTTCTCTGGCAAGGGTATACCACCTTTTATTTCTTCGTTGGGAGTTCCATGGGCAAATAATACCTGCTGCAGCCTTAGTAGCTTGGCCAATATCTTCTCGATCAATGATAATTACTTCTGCTCCCTGTTTGGTTAGTTCATATGCTGCTGAAGCACCTAAAATGCCTCCGCCAAGAATGATGACTTTCTTCATGACTATCCATCCTTTGTATAAAAGTAAAGGGCAGTCCCAGTAAGGCTAGCCCATTTTAGAACACCCTTTACTTTATAGGAACCTACAGACATTATCAATAGAAATACAGTTGTTACAATGAGGATATGGAAAAATAAATAAAGTGAAAACTATTATTATGTCTCCTTTATATGTAAGAAATCATGTATTATTTTTACTTGTTCTTCAATAGGGTAAATATGATAAAGAGCACTTGACAATCGAATAGGATCACCAAAAAAATATCTTTCGTATTGTGTTTGTCTCGTTCCAAATGCGCTCATGGTTAAATCCCATGCTAGTCGAAATAATTTATTACGATCAATCGCAGATTTATTGGCTGCTTGAAGATAATGTTCTAAATCTTTCCCAATACTTGAATGAAAGCTCTTTTCTGTAGGTAAAGATACCAAACCACTTGCTCCAATTAATTGTATGATTTCACCGAATCGTGAATATGATTTTGAAAAGGTGAGATTGGCTACTCGTAATGGGATTATATTTGGAACTAAAATCCCTGATTCTGTTATTTCTGCATCATTTTCTGCTTTTTCAACTAAAGCTTTCATTGCTTCTAAACAACAAATCATATCGGCCATTTTTTCATGAATATGTTGATATTCTCCAACATCAATTGTTTGAATGAGAGATTCAGCAAGACCAATGATAAATTCCATTTTTACAATTTGTCTTGTTAATACTTGATGTAAGGCAAATGGTTGAAAAGTACTTTGTGCCAAAAAACTATTGGCTACTTCTAAATTGTTATAATAAAACACACGATCCCAAGGTACTAATACATGATCAAAAACAATAATAGAATCCATTTCTTCAAATTGAGAACTTAATGGATAATCAATAGTAGAATCTCCGCCTACAAAGGATTCTCTGCAAATGAATTTTAAGCCTTTACTATCGGAAGGGATGGAGCAAGCAAATGCTTCTTCTTTGCAATATTTCGGTGCACCAAAGATTAGAACTTCATCTGTTAAGCCTCCTTGTGTGGCTAATAGTCGAGCTCCTTTTATTACAATTCCCTTATTATTCCTATCGATAATCCTAGCGGAAATTGGTTCTTTTGTTGCTTCTAAATACATTTGTGACCTATTTACTTGTGGTGTAATAAAAGTATGGGTAAAGGTTAAATCTTTCTCACGAGCCATTTCATAAATGGATTGTATGTTCTCTGGAAAACAATTCTCTTTTCCAGTAAGAAGATGAGCAGAAGAGGCAAGACTCATGATAACAGTATTTAAGTAATCAGGGCTTCTTCCTAACATACCTGCAGTGGATTTTGCCCATTTTTCCGTCATTTTTCGTCTTTTAATAAGGTCCTTTTTGGTCTTTGGTTGTAGAAATGATAGTCCGATAGATTCACCAGTAATAGGGGAGGGGTATGTCATTTCATTATTGTTA
>DATMFU010000463.1:0-6622 GCA_035556015.1 Niallia sp.
AATACATTGAAAACAGTAAGAAAAGCAATCATACCTGCAGCTGGTTTAGGAACTAGATTTTTACCAGCAACGAAAGCAATGCCTAAAGAAATGCTACCAATTGTAGACAAACCAACTATACAATATATTGTGGAAGAAGCAATTGCATCTGGCATTGAAGATATTATTATCGTAACAGGTAAAGGAAAAAGAGCAATTGAAGATCACTTCGATTATGCCCACGAACTAGAACAAAATCTACGCGATAAGAAGAAATTTGACCTTTTAGAAAAAGTTCAATATTCTTCTAATTTAGCTGATATTCACTATATTCGTCAAAAAGAACCTAAAGGATTAGGACATGCTGTTTGGTGTGCAAAGAGCTTTATTGGCGATGAGCCATTTGCTGTTCTTCTTGGAGATGATATTGTACAAAGTGATACTCCATGCTTAAAGCAGTTAATTGATCAATTTGAAGAAACTCGTTCTTCAGTAATTGGTGTTCAAACAGTTCCTGAAGATGAAACCAACCGTTATGGAATTGTAGATCCTGGTGAACAAGAAGGTCGTAGATACCAAGTAAATAACTTTATTGAAAAGCCTGCTCTTGGAACAGCTCCATCTAATTTAGCAATTATGGGTCGTTATGTTTTAACACCAGAAATCTTTATGTTCTTAGAAAAGCAACAAACAGGTGCTGGTGGAGAAATCCAATTAACAGATGCTATTCAACAATTAAATCAAATTCAACGTGTGTTTGCTTATGATTTTGCTGGCGATCGCTATGATGTTGGAGAAACAATTGGATTTGTAAAAACAACGTTAGAATTTGCTTTACAACGTGATGGAATGAGAGAAGAAATTATTGAATATATGAAAGAAGTACTTTCTAAAGAAGATTTAGAGAAGGTTAAAGTTCTTTAATTTAGATACTAAAAAGAGTCTAAACTCACAAGCAATCTCCATTAGTAGTGATGTTACAGCACACTAAATGGTGGAATAATTGTTTGGTGAGAGTTAGACTCTTTTTTTCTTAGTTACAACTCCGAAATAAACAAAAATCGTTCAGTCACCGCTTTTAGCTAAAAGGTAGAGGAACTAAATGGCACTGAATCATTTAATAGAATATTATTGCTTGTTTCCAACTCTTTTATCCTTACTATTTCATTCAAATTTACTAGAATAAATAAAAATTTTCATAAAAAAGAAGGATTTAAACCTTAAAATCTATAACTATAGAACGAAAGATGTAAACGCAATCATCTTTTGCTTAGTTGATTAATAGAATGTACATGTACAACTCTTTTATGTGAGTATTACTAGTTAATTACATAGACTTTTGCTTAATTGTGGGTGTGAACTACTGTATAAGTTCCTACAATTATTCGTATGCCCCAATTAAATGGCAAAAGGATAATCATATTTTGATAGGGGATGAGCGTATTGACTCAAAAGGCAAAAATGATACTAGAAAAGGATTTTAAAGTAGCAGAAATTGATAAACGAATTTATGGATCTTTTATCGAACATTTAGGACGAGCTGTATATGGAGGAATTTATGAGCCAGGACATCCTGAGGCAGATGAGCAAGGTTTTAGAAAAGATGTTATCGGTTTGATAAATGAGCTTCAAGTTCCTTTAATTCGTTATCCAGGAGGTAATTTTGTATCCGGATACAATTGGGAAGATGGGGTAGGTCCTGTTGCTAATCGTCCACATCGGTTAGAACTAGCATGGCGTACAACAGAACCAAATGAAGTTGGTACAAATGAATTTATGGACTTTGCGAAAAAGGTGAATGCAGAAGTAAATATGGCAGTCAATTTAGGAACAAGAGGAATTGATGCAGCTAGGAATCTAGTAGAATATTGTAATCATCCTGGTGGCTCTTACTACAGTGATTTGCGTATTAGCCATGGCTACAAAGAACCTCATAAAATTAAAACATGGTGTTTAGGAAATGAGATGGATGGACCATGGCAAATTGGTCATAAAACAGCCGATGAATACGGACGTATTGCCCAAGAGGCGGCCAAAGTGATGAAATGGGTAGATCCTTCTATTGAATTAGTGGCTTGTGGAAGTTCCCACCGAAATATGCCAACATTTGCAGAATGGGAAGCAACTGTTTTAGATCATACATATGATCACGTGGACTATATTTCCTTGCATCAATATTATGGAAATCGTGATAACGATGTAGCGAATTATTTAGCCCTTTCCTTAGAAATGGATGATTTTATTCGTTCCGTAATCAGTATAGCCGACTATATTAAGGCGAAAAAACGTAGCAAGAAAAATATCTATTTATCCTTTGATGAATGGAATGTTTGGTACCACTCCAATGAACAAGATAAAAAAATTGAACCATGGACAGTGGCGCCACCACAACTAGAGGATATTTATAATTTTGAGGATGCCCTTTTAGTTGGTTGTATGCTTATTACTATGTTAAAGCATGCGGATCGTTTAAAAATAGCTTGTCTTGCTCAATTAGTAAATGTAATAGCACCTATTATGACAGAAACCGGCGGTCCCGCATGGAAGCAAACGATTTTCTATCCATATATGCATGCTTCTATATATGGAAGAGGGGTTGCTCTTAATCCAATTATTTCTAGTCCGAAATATGATAGTAAGGATTTTACGGACGTGCCATTCCTAGAATCAACTGCTGTTTATAATGAAGAAAAAGAAGAATTGACTATTTTTGCAGTAAATCGAGGGCAAGAGGAAAGTCTTCAATTAGAATGTGATATTCGCAATTTCTATGGATATAAAGTCGTGGAGCATATAGTGTTGGAACAAGAGGATTTGAAAAAGACAAATCAAGCCAATCATCAAGCAGTTGCTCCTCACTCAAATGGAGATGCCACTATTGAAAATGGCGTTGTATTAGCGCACTTACCGAAGCTATCTTGGAATGTGATTCGACTTAAAAAGCATAAATAAGGACAAAAATAGAGGATATCCTATAACAAATGGACAAGACGGGGCAACATAACTCACTATATATGTTGTCCCATCTAATACTTTTGGGGTATCCTCTTTATTTGGTAGTCCTATTAATGAGATAAAGTTTGTCGACTTCTTTTTAACCAAATTTCTCTTACCTTTGCGATAGCATCTTCTGTGTTTTCCACATAAATGTCCATTGTTTCTGCTTGTTCGTATTGTGTAGCAGTTCTTTCATATAATGGATCGTAATAATAAGTAAGAAGATATTCTACTGCACCACTATAATTTCCTGCTTGTAAATCTTCCTCGATTTTAGCAGCAGCAGGAGTGTGTATCCGTCGTTTAATAATTTGGAAAGCCTCTAAACATTCCTCATGATGATCCCAAGGGTTATAATCTTCAAGAATATGCTTGACTCTTTCCTTCAATGGCATATGAATAAACAATTGTAAGCCAGTTTCCTTTTTTTCTAGTAGAAAGTCAGGGAGAAGCACTTTGCCTATTCGTTTACTTTCCCCTTCCATGAGAAAATAAGGAGAGGAAGGAAGTTTAGCAATTTCTCCAACTAATATAGAATCAAATGTCTTCTGGTTATTTGGTACAAGACCAATTTGTCCAAAAATAGATCCTCTATGTTTCGCCATTTCCTCTAGATCCAATACTGGTAAACCTTCATTGCGAAGCCTTTGCAAAATGACTGTCTTATTGGAACCAGTATAACCATTTAAAACAATGGCATTTGCTTTTAAGTCCATTGTTTCTAATTCATGAATGACCCACTGGCGATATGTTTTAAATCCGCCTTGCAAGCGATAGCTATGAACGCCCATTAAGTCAATCAAGGTTGCTGCAGTCTTACTGCGCATTCCGCCTCGCCAACAATAGACAACTACATCACGAGAAAGTTCTTGGAAGGATTGAATAAATCCAGGTAATTTAGCTGAGACAATCTCCAATCCTCTCTTCTTTGCTGCTTCCACACTCACTTGTTTATAAAGCGTACCAACCTCTGCTCTTTCCTCATCTGTAAATAGAGGAATATTGATACTTCCAGGGATAGAATGTTCCTCAAATTCAGAAGGGGAACGAACATCTACTAGCGAAAAATCTTTTTTCTCTCGAAGTTCAAATAATTTTTCAATCGTAATATCTTGAAACAATGTAGTTACGCCTCTCTTAGTCGACCATAATATGGCCAGGATGTTCTGTCGTTACTTCTCCAATAAGGGAAGCTTCTACTCCAGCTTGTAGGAATGCATCTAATAAGGATTGTGCTTCGTCTGCCTCTACGGAAATAAGCAACCCACCAGAAGTGACTGCATCACATAAAATTAGTTGGTCTATATGATCTAATTTAGAAGAGAACGTCACATCTCCTTCTAAATGAGCAAAGTTATTTTTTGTACCGCCAGGAATGACACCACTTTCTGCAAGTTCTTTAACACGTGGTAAAACAGGAACTTGATCACTGAATACACGAATTCCAGTATTACTTCCTTTTGCCATTTCAGAAGTATGGCCAAGAAGTCCAAAACCAGTAACATCTGTACAAGCATGAACAGTATAAGAAGTCATCGTTTCAGCAGCCGTTTTATTTAGTGTTGCCATTACTTTTGTTACACGTTCAATTTCTTCTTCTGATAATAAGCCTTTTTTAAGAGAAGAAGTTAAGATACCAACACCAATAGGTTTTGTTAAGATTAGTTTGTCTCCAGCCTTTGCCCCAGCATTTGTACGAACTTTATCTGGATGCACAGTTCCTGTTACACTAAGTCCAAATTTTGGTTCTTTATCATCAATGGAATGCCCACCAACTAAAGTTGCACCAGCTTCTTTTACTTTATCGCCAGCACCTCGCAAAATATCAGACAAAATTTCTTTTTCTAAAGTAGAGATAGGAAAAGCAACAATGTTTAATGCAGTTAGCGGTTTACCACCCATTGCATAGATATCACTTAATGCATTGGCTGCTGCAATTTGTCCAAAAGAATAAGGATCATCCACAATTGGAGTGAAGAAATCCAGTGTTTGCACAATAGCAAGATCATCTGTCAATTTATAAACACCAGCATCATCACTAGTATCTAATCCAACAAGTAAATTTGGATTTGCTTCAGCTTGTGGCAATTTGCGGATTACTTCTGATAAGTCAGCAGGACCAATTTTACAGCCGCAGCCTCCTTTTGAAGATAGAGAAGTAAGTTTAACGGAATAAGACTGTGTCATATGACACCAACCTTCTTTCTTATATATAATAATTAGTCATCCTTAATATTATAGAGCAGATGAAGAGACATTGCATGTTTTCGTGACTGGTAAAAAGAGGTTTTTCGGTACGCTAAATAAAAACTGTGATATAATCGAGTACGGATTTATAACAAGAATATGAAGGTGACAAAAAGTGAATACAGCAACACATAATGTTTTAGGGAAAAAAAGAACGATTTGGTTCGCAATCTTATTTATCTTTATTGCAGTGGTCGGACTAAGTTATGTAAAATGGTGGCCATATTATCATAAAGCCATTCTTTCTATTGATACCCATTCTATTGGTGATTCTATTTTATCCGATCAGGCAACAGGATCATTTTCATGGCAAGCAGCAGCAGATTATGCCATGACTTATTTTCAATCTGTATGGAAAGCTGCAGTATTAGGTGTTCTATTAGGATCCCTAGTTCAAGTACTTTTGCCATCACAATGGCTATTAAAAGTGCTAGGTAAAACAAGCTTTGGAAGTACAGCAGTAGCCGGATTGGCTTCTATTCCAGGAATGATGTGTACATGTTGTGCAGCTCCAGTTGCAGTTGGATTGCGTAAGAAAAATGCATCTGTAGGAGCAAGTCTAGCATTTTGGATTGGGAATCCAACGATTAACCCAGCTACCCTCATTTTTATGACATTTGTATTGTCATGGAAATTTACTTTATTACGCTTAGTAATTGGTATTATATTAACCTTTGGAATTAGCTATTTGGCTAATCGATTTGTGAAGGACGTAAAACCAGTTGATATCGATAAATTAATAGAAGAAACAGAGCAGACAGATAATCGACCTTTCATAATTAAATGGTTGGCTTCTCTTGGAAGCATGCTAATTTATATTGTGCCAGTCTATATCCTTTCTGTTTTAGTTTTAGGAGCAGCACGTTTCTGGTTATTCCCACAATTAAGTGATGGAATGTCTAACGGAATTATTGCTATTATTCTGTTTGCAATTGCCGGTATGTTATTTGTTATCCCGACAGCAGCAGAAATTCCTATTATTCAAACCCTTATGGCAATGGGACTTGGAGCAGGGCCAGCAGCTGCCTTGCTAATTACCTTACCAAGTATTAGTCTTCCTTCTATTATAATGGTAGGTAAGTCTTTCCCAAAAAAAGTATTAGCATTTGTCGTTGTCTCCGTCGTTGTTTTAGGAATTGTGAGTGGCTTTATTGGAAAATTAATTTTATAAAAGAAGATGAAGAGTATGGGCAACCATACTCTTTTGTGTTTTTGTGGATTTATAGAGTTTTGGTGATAAAGTAAGGGCAGTTTTAATAGATTAAGAGGGGATATTTGGAAATGGGAATAGTTGTAAATTGCCGTTTTTGTATGAGCAGGGAGTAAAAAGGGAAATGAGAGAGGCCGTCATGGCCATTTTTGCAAGAGAAGGGGGTGAAAGGGGAAATGAGAGGGGCAA
>DATMFU010000464.1:0-5710 GCA_035556015.1 Niallia sp.
ATGAACTGCTCCCCAATTGTTAGACACATCTAACAATTGGAGGTGCAGTTTTTATATGGCTAAATTTACAGCTGAGAAGAAATTACAAGCAGTTTTGAGATACTTGAACGGTAATGAAAGTTTCAAAGTAATTGCTCAATCGCTTGGTGCGGATGATAAAATTATTCGAGTTTGGAAGAAACAATATGAACATAATGGTGTAGAAGCTTTTGTAAAACGATATACAAATTACTCTGCACAGTTTAAACTAGACGTACTAAATTACATGATTGAAAACGGTACGTCCTTAAATGAAACAGCGGCTATTTTCGGTATAGCAGCGCCATCAACCATTCTTCAATGGCACAAAAAGTACGAAACACAAGGATTCGATGCCCTTCAATCAAAGAAAAAGGGGCGTCCATCCATGAAAAAAGAAACAAAAAATCAACCAAAACAAACTCTTGTAGAAGGCTCTACAGAAGCTCTTCAAGCGCGTATTAAGCAGCTTGAAATGGAAAACGATTATTTAAAAAAGTTGAATGCCTTAGTTCAAGCCAAGGAAAAATCACCAAAGAAGACAAAGTAAAGGTCATCTATGAATTAAGGCATAAATATACGGTGAAGGCACTTGTAGAGTTTGCAGGAATCAAACGTAGCACGTATTACGATTTAGTAAAAAAGATGAATCGACCAGATCCAGATGCCGAGTTAAAAGCTGAAATCCAAGCTATTTATAACGAACATGAAGGCCGTTATGGATATCGTCGTATTCGAGATGAGCTAGCGAATCGTGGGAAAAAAGTTAATCACAAGAAAGTGCAACGTATCATGAAAGCCCTAGGCTTAAAGTGCTTGGTTCGAATGAAAAAGTATAAATCTTATAAAGGAACAGTTGGTAAAATTGCATCGAACATTTTAGATCGCAATTTTGAAGCTGAAGCGCCAAACGAGAAGTGGGTAACGGATATTACGGAGTTTAAATTATTTGGTGAAAAGCTCTATTTATCACCTATTTTAGATTTATTTAACGGAGAAATTATTACATATACGATTGGTTCAAGACCTACATATTCTTTAGTTTCTGAAATGCTAGAGAAAGCTTTAGAAAGATTGCCTGAAAAACACAAGCTACTGATGCACTCTGATCAAGGCTGGCATTATCAAATGAAGCAATATCGCAATGCCCTTGAATCAAGAGGTATTGTGCAAAGTATGTCCCGTAAAGGGAACTGTTACGACAACTCAGTAATGGAGAACTTCTTCGGCATTATGAAATCAGAATTTCTCTATTTAAAAGAATTTGAGAGTGTCGAACATTTTAAAAAGGAACTTGAAAACTATATAAATTATTACAACACGAAACGTCTGAAGGCAAAATTAAAAATGAGTCCGGTGCAATACCGAACTCATTATACCTTAGCTGCCTAAATGAAATAACCGTGTCTAACTTTTAGGGGTCACTTCAAAAAATAGGGATTTTTATATTATAAAAGCAATACACGAAATAGGTAAATGTTCCGAATATTAAGATTTTGGGTTTTGTATCCTTTTGTTTATCTCCTACCAGTTACTACCCCAAATAGATTTACCGCCAGTATGTCCTGTTTTATCATGCAAATTTTTATGAACTAATTGGAAAGTCCCTGAATTCTCATGATGATGTAATCTAAAGTCATCAGGGATTTTTCCATTTTTTATTTGATTAATCTGTTTTTGAGTAAATAATCTAGAAAAATTATAATCGGAAGTCACAGTTTTTTTTACTTCACCTTTTATTTGGTTCCATACAGTTGAAGTAGATGACTTCCAATATCTGGACGTTACTGTAAATTTTCTCCCAGGGAATACTGGGAACGAATTATTATTAAAAAGTATTTTAGTCGTGGGGTGATATTTATTAGCCATATTACCATTTTTAATAGTTTCATAAACTTTCTTACCATTTCCTTTAAATGTTTCAACTTCTCGTGTCGTACCAGATTTTTTCATTCTTGTTTTAGGACCTACGCCTATAGCTCCTCCATAAGGAGGATTATTGTTCTTTTCAGCATATTCGATTCCAGGGTCTTTATCAGGTGCTTCTGAATCAGTATCAAAATATATAATTGGTTCATCATCATAATCATCAATATCCTCAATTTCATCTTCTAAGGTATCAAGTGGTACCGTTTCATAATCGTCTAAATTGATATCTTCATAAGTAATATCATCTGGTTCAAGGTATTCATACTCTTCAGTATCAGGGTCATTTGGAGGGTACTGTCCCGTACCAGGATCATTTGGAGGATAAATATTAATTTTTGGTGCTGCGTTGATATTTACTTCGCTAAATGTACTAACAATTAATAAAATTGGTAATAATACTGTTACAATTTTCAAAATATATTTTTTCATAAATCTTCTCCTTTTCTAGAATTTGGTATATTATTATAATAAGTCAGAATATTTACATAAATTACATAATAATGTATTTTTTGACAAAAATAAACATATATTTGAAAGGGATGTAAAAATTATGAATATTTGGAAGAATGAAGAGAGCAGTTATACACTAAACAATTTAACAAGTGAAGATATAAATAAAGCGGAAAAACATTTTCGTGTAAAATTGCCAAAGGCATATCTTGATATTTTAATGGAAAAGAACGGAGGAACCCTATTATATAATGCATTACCAATATCTCTAAATCGTTGGGAAGGAGATGATTTTTTATTAATTGAGTACCTATTTGGAATTAAAGAAAATGAAGGTATAATGGAGACAGACTATTATGTGAAAGAATGGGAGATAAATAGGAAAAATATTATTTTGCTAAGTGGTGATGGCCATCAATGGATTGCATTAGATTACAATAATTCAGAGAATCCTAAAGTCATCTATATAGATACAGAGGAAGACAAGGTAATAGAATTATATTCATCGTTCGATGAAATGATAGAAAATCTTTTTATTCAAGAAGAAAATGAAGATGATGATGTTAGCGAAGGTGTATATATAATTTCACTTGAAGAAGCAAGAAAGTTAGTAAGAAGTAATGATTTTACTGATATTCAAAATGGACTTGATGCATTCGAACAATATATATATGATGAAAACATCTTAGAGGAACATAAAGAGGATATTATTAGATTGTTAAGACATGATAATGAAGAGGTGGTCACATACGCTGCACAAAAGGCTTGGAGTGCAATTACAATGGGCTATAATGTGAAAAGGGAATTTATAAATTATATTATTTCAGATTTTGAAAATAGACAAGGTGAAGCATTCAAATCAATGCTTTTTCTTATAACTATGTATTTAAATGAAAATGAAGGATAAAGAAATAGTAATAATATATAAAATAAGTTAATGTGTTTAATAGAGGGTGTTGGAAGCTCAAAATCTTGGAATAAAATTTGTCTATTAGAATCTGTAAATAGTTTAGGGAGATAAATTATCGCATATTGCAAAGCGATATCTTCACTGTTTGAGATAAATGCAAGTCGTTCGTCTTTCGAATCAAATCTACTTATCCATACAGCTTTGTTTTCAATTCTCATTTTGTTCAATGCTAGATTTAACTATGCGCCGTTAAATTGTATGTGGTATTTGTAAGCCAAACACTTATATAAGCAACACCTGCCGCAATTATATAGATATCAAATTTTTGGGTGTAAAATAACCGTTTTTCTCCGTATAAAAGCATTGAAGAAAGAGTGAGAAAAACATCCAAATAATAAATCTACTGAAATATACAAATGTATTAACTATAGTAAGCAATTAACCAAATGAAACTAACAAACCTTCTTTGAAATTTAATTCAAAGAAGGTTTGTTAATAAATGGTTGTATTTACACATTAACCATCTGCTTATAATTATCTCTATTCAGTTTTAACACTGAATTATATAGATTTTTATCATCTTCTGAATCAATACTATGAAAAATAACACCACCAATAATTTCATAATTCTCTCTTATATATTTATATTTATAAAAATGGTGTTCATCTTTGCATATAATGCATCCGTTTCTGTGCTCCTTTATTTCTTTATCACATATAGGGCATTTCATTATTTCATCCTCCTTCACAAGACGGTGTCTGTCTTTTAACTTTTACACAACCTCTTTGTTAACCCGTAATAGGTTCGCTCCTCATATATCCTCTTTTAGCATGATACAAGATTCTATGAGTTGATATACTCTTAGTTTCAAAGATTTCGTTTAATACAGTAATAACAGACATGGCACTGTATCTATTAGTAATTAATCGTTGTGGATTAGATGCAGCCAACTCTTGGCAACTTAACTGAGATGGGGCGATTTCATCTGTATACTCTAATATATCTGGATATAAAGAGGCTATTGGTTCTGAAATGGTGTTCCCATCTAATTTAAAACCACATACCATCTGCCCTGTGAAACCTGATTTATTATGTTCATCTAATTCCTCCTCTGTCCATTCTTCCATTGTTCTATTAGGATAGTCAGAAGGAAACGTGACATTTTCATTTCCTACATCAAAATATAGAAGGGTAGAAGTAGAAAGAAAGTAATCATGGAATATCTTCCTTGAATAATTATTATCAACACAAGAGATTAGAATAGGTATAACTCTATATGAGTAGTCTATCTTTTCATAATTGAGTTGAAATAAATGTTCTATCGTTTTACAATCTTCTACATATCCTCCTGTATAGGTTGCGATATCTAATTGATAGGCGGCTCTATACCTTTTAGCTAACACATCTGCTTTATTTTTACCAACATCCTTCGCTAAACATAGTTGATTATTCATGTTCTTTTCTTCATACAGGTCAGGTTCTGCTATTACCAGCTTAGCTTTAATATTAAACATACTTAACATTTGGCATAACTGCTGAATAACAATTCCTCCTGTTCCGCCAGCACCAATAATAACTATGTGATAGAAGACATTTTTCTTATAGGAAATACCGCGTAAATCAATAGAGATTGGTTGCATGATGTTCAACCTCCACTACTGATAAGTCATAAGAATTGGTCACAGAATTTGTGTTAACAGCAAATTCAAAGATCTTACTACTATCCAATAAAACATGTTCACCTGTCTCTTTAATAAATGTTCGTACCAAAATATCAGGGAATAAACCATTGATATTTCCTACAATTGCATAAAGGATAGGAGCACGTTGATTATCATCGTCTATTTTGGATGGTGTAGGGCTTAAAACGTGATGCGAGTGTATTTCCATCACTTTTATATATCGACGTTCAAAAAGCCTTAAAACAGTCTCATGAGGCTCCTCTGTTATGGTTACTAGGTATCTACTTACTCTTTGTTTTGGAATATCCATAAAGAATTCTTGTAGATCACAATCATAGTAGATATTAGCAAATACTTCGGTCCCGTATTTATTTGAGAAATGCTTAGAAATATGGATAAAATCTAGTAATATTTGAAAAGGGATTTTCCTTTTCTTACTAGAAGAAGAGTCCTCTAAGGAGAACTCTTGTTGTGTATACCCATTTTTCTTTGCTTGCATGATAGGTATTACCACATCTTGTTTTTCTACATAAACCAGTGTTGTGTATTTTGGAACTAAAATAGGATAATCCTTTTCTAACTTTCTTCTTAATTGCTCCTCTGAAATAGGTTTATATTCTACTTCATCATTCTCAGACTTTTTACTAGATGGAAGTCCTTTTTCAATTTCTTCTACTGAAAAATACTCTGTAATGGGGTAGCGTCAGGAAAATGCGGATT
>DATMFU010000465.1:0-6594 GCA_035556015.1 Niallia sp.
TTCCCTCTCCTCGAATTCCAACGATTTCTTCTAACGTATCGTATGGTTTTCCAGTAATGTATACTAACTCATCGCCAGGTCTTAAAACACCGAATAGAGCTGTACTTATAGCATGCGTACCTGAAATAATCTGCGGGCGAACAAGGCCTGCTTCCCCTCCAAATACTTCTGCATAAATACTCTCTAACGTATCTCTACCGATGTCATCATAGCCATAGCCTGTTGATGGAATAAAATGTGATTCACTTACTTTGTGATTTTGAAAACTATTTAACACTCTAAATTGGTTATAATCAATTCGTTCATCAATTTGTTGATGAATTTCTTTTATTTGTGCTTCCACTTCTTTAACGATTGCTTCTAGTTGTTTTCCGTATGTTAATTGCGCGTACATTGTTTCTCCTATTCCGTCTCTCTATTAGTTTGTATGTATCTAGAGATTGCATGATCCTTTAATGCATATCCTTTACATAAATAGTGCTGTGATTCTTCATTAAATGTTAGTTCTCTTAATACCGTTTCATTTTTCAGTTGTGATAACAGTCGACCATTATCACTTGCAACTTCAACCTCATAATAGTCCATATTGTCTATCATCATTTCCTCAATTTTTTGCTTCAGTGCATTTCGATCTTCTTTATCTAAAGCACTAATGACAATATTTTCTGTTTTAGAGCTTGGGACAAATTGTTGATGAATTAAATCTTTCTTATTATATACTGTCAATTGAGGAATTGCTGGAATTTCTAATTCTGTGAGTAATTGATGAACTGTTTCTTCATGCTGATAGTACTCTTCATTAGAACCATCTACTATATGGAGCAATAAATCTGCTTCCCTAACTTCTTCTAACGTGGAGCGAAATGCTGCAACGAGTGTAGTCGGCAAGTCTTGAATAAATCCAACTGTATCGGTAATTAATGCAGAAAAACCACTTGGTAAAATAACTTTTCTTGTCATTGGATCTAGTGTTGCAAACAAGATATTCTCTTCAAATGAATCTGCTTCTGAAAGGCGATTGAAAAGCGTGGACTTCCCTGCATTTGTATACCCTACTAATGCAATTTGGAAAGCACGATTCTTTTTCCGTCTTTCTCGGTAACGATCTCGGTGCTCAACAATGACATTTAACTGTCCTTTAATATCATCAATTCGACGTCTTATATGTCTTCTGTCAGATTCTAATTTTGTTTCCCCTGGACCTCTTGTACCAATTCCTGCACCAAGTCTTGATAACTGTACACCTTGTCCGCCAAGACGAGGTAGTAAATATTGTAGTTGAGCTAATTCTACTTGTAATTTCCCTTCTTTCGACCTAGCCCTACTAGCGAATATATCTAGTATCAATTGAGTACGATCAATAATTCTAGCATCAATATTTTTTGATAAATTACGAACCTGACTTGGTGATAATTCATCATTAAAGATAATTAAATCAGCTTCTAATTCCTCAGCTAGATGCTCTAATTCTTCTACTTTCCCTTTTCCTATGTATGTAGAAGGATGAATTCTCTCTCGATTCTGTGTGATAGAAGCAACAACTCGTCCATTTGCTGTTTTAGTCAAATTACTTAGTTCTTCCATCGAATAGTCAAATCTAGCATCATCATCCGTAGTTTGACATCCAACTAGTATTACTTTTTCTTGTTCTATTTTGGTTTCATTCAAATACAAAACCCTCTTTCCTATCGTACTCCATGCTATTATAACAAACAAAGCTTATTCCATCTATGTTGTCTTTGGGACTAGTATTTCCAACAAATTCATTATTCATGAATAGTACCCTACTAAAAAAGAAGCAAACTCTTCGTTATTGAAGAATTTGCTCTTACACAACAATTACCCATAAAAGCCTCTTGTTGGATTTTCTTTCATTGATTCAAATGTCAAATCATTACTTCTCAATGTCATCAATTCATATTTATCATAATTACTTTGCAATAATAAACGCATACTTTGAGTTCTTATTGATTTTTCAATCACATTGCGAATATATCTCCCATTAGAAAAAGTTTTTGGATTTTGAACTGTACTAATTTGGATAAGATGATCCCTAAGTTTTTTTTCTGCTTCATGGCTTAACGTATATTCTTTTTCTCGTAACATTCGATCAGCTATTTCCATGAGTTGTTCGGTTGTATAATCTGGGAAATCAATGACTAACGGAAATCGAGAATGGAGACCTGGATTCAAGGAAAGAAAGAAATCCATTTCCCGAGAATAGCCTGCTAATATAAGGATAAACTCATGTTGCTTATCCTCCATATGTTTAACCAGTGTATCAATTGCTTCTTTCCCGAAATCCTTTTCTCCTCCTCTTCCTAAGGAGTACGCCTCGTCAATGAACAGAATACCTCCCATTGCCTTTTTGATAAGATCTCTTGTTTTTTGAGCAGTATGTCCGATATACTCCCCTACTAAGTCTGCTCTCTCTGCTTCAATCAAATGACCTTTTGAAAGAACATTCATCTTCTGAAATAATTTCCCAATTAATCTTGCTACTGTTGTTTTCCCTGTGCCTGGATTTCCTTTAAACATCATATGAAGGGCCTGTTTTCCTGCCTTTAAACCTTGTTCTTCTCTTTTCTTATTCACATATATCCAGGCATATATTTCTTTAATCATTTTTTTCATTTCTTCCATGCCAACTAGACTTCCTAATTCCTCTTCGATTTCCCGAAGTGCTTCATGTTCACTAGGAATATTCTTAGGGATGGAATCAGCTTCTGGCGGTTCTTTTGTAAGAACTCTCTTTTTCTGTGAGTTGATGACCACGCTAATCTGTCCATTATTTTTCATCCGGATCGGATGCTCCAAAATCCACACCTCCTAAAAACCACAAAAATACGAATGGATCTTTGTAACCAAGACTATTTTTTATTTTTATATGAAGGACAGTACAAACAAAATAATAAATCCAACACTTTCCCTTATGTTTATGTATATTCAAGAGGAGCTCTATTCATTAAAACTATTTACAGATTCTTTTAAAGAGGATAAAGGAAGGCAAAAAAAAAAGCGCCATGCTAGGGAGTCCCTAAACATGACGCTTTTCATTAAGCTTGTGTACCTTCTAAATCAATTTGGACATTTTTTTGTGGAGCAAAAGTAGAAATAGCATGTTTAAAAACTAATTGCTGTTTTCCTTCTGATTCTAATAAAACAGTGAAGTTATCAAATCCTTTTATCAATCCACGTACTTGGAAGCCATTTATTAAGAATACTGTTACATTTGTGCTATCTTTACGTAATTGATTTAAAAACTGGTCTTGAATATTTACAGATTGTTTCATTGAAAATCCTCCTCTTTTCTCTCTAATACTATGTATTCTGTTTTTTTTGAAGCATTCCTTCTATATAAGAAGAAATTTCTTCGATTTTTTTTGATATATCACCAATTTTAACACTTTCTGTCATATCAAACCATTTTACACCCATTTTATTCCGAAACCAAGTTAATTGCCTTTTAGCATATCTTCTAGAATTCTGCTTTAATTCTTCGATGGATTCTTCCAAAGATTTTGTACCTTCCATATACTGAAACATTTCTTTATATCCAATTGCTTGGATGGATTGACAATTTCTTAATCCTTTATTATAGAAATACTCCACTTCTTTCAATAATCCTTGTTCCATCATTTGATCTACTCGGAAATTTATTCGATCATATAGTAAATCACGGTCCATCGTTAAGCCAATGATAGTAGCATCGTAAAGAAGCTCTCCTTTTTGCTCTTTTTGCAATTCAGACATTTTCTTACCAGTGACATGATGTACCTCTAGCGCACGAATCACTCTTCGAACATTATGATGATGGATATTCGCAGCTGATTCAGGATCAACTTGACTTAACATAGAATGAATATACTCTGTTCCTTCCTTTTCAGCTAGAAGCTCTAAATTGGAACGATACTCTAGATCAGAGGCAGTATCTTGAAATTGGTAATCATATAAAACAGATTGAATATATAATCCAGTTCCTCCCACAATGATTGGAAGATGTCCTCTTTCGGTGATTTCTGTAATTTTCGTGCGAACTAATTCTTGAAACTGTGCAACAGAAAAACTGTCATCCGGCTCCAAAATATCAATTAAATGGTGGGGTATTCCATTCATTTCTTCTTTCGTAATTTTGGCTGTTGCAATATCCATGCCCTTATAGATCTGCATAGAATCCCCGCTTATGATTTCTCCATTAAATTGCTTCGCCAGTTCAATACTTAAACTTGTCTTTCCAACAGCAGTTGGACCTATTAAAACAACTACTTTTTCCTTATTCGTCAAACTACTCAGCTGCCTTTTACATACTTTAGCCATTTTTAGACTAATATAACTATTTTACCACAATCTTATCCTGCAGTTTAACATCTATGCATTATTGCCTTAATTATTAGTTTTATACATTTTTAATCTAATTTCCTTTCCATTATTTCATACACTAATCAGCTAATTAATTTAACTCTACCTCTTCTCCAGTAACATCAAATACCTTTATTTGAAAAGGAACATTTTGAATAATTTTAGAAATTTTAGGTTGAGATAAAAAATAAGCCATAGATCGCTTCATTTCTTTCGCCATTTTTTTATTTTCTTCATTTCCTTCGTCTTTCATATGATACATGGAAGTATAAATTTCCACTTCTAGAGCATCTTCTGCATCCTCATAAGTAAATACTATATTCTCAAATCCATACTTTTCTTTTTTCTGGAAAGCTTCTGCAATGGGATGATATAGTGGCCAACAATTTTCTTCTATTTTTACTTTTTTGGAAGAAATTTTTTGAAACCCAAAACTTTGTAATAAGTCATATTTTTTCATCGTGTCCTTAATCTCTTTAACCAACATCTTTTCTTCTTCTGATGAAAAATTATCTACTATGGTGAACTTCAAACCTTCCTCTTCATAATACACACCATATAATGTTGTGCGTTTTTGGATAACCTCATAAATTTCTGTCATCATATCATTTTCTCTATACATTAGTTTTTCTTCTTCTGAAAGAGTCTCATCTACTTCTTCCACTTCTGCATCCACTTCAACATCATTAAAAAATTCATATTGAATACTATAATCAAGCTCTTTTTTCTTTAAATAATCTTCAACAAATGCCAGAATCTCTTCTTTTTTTTCATCTACTTTGCTTGTATATGTATACACTGCAATGGAACGATCGTCATAGTTAGGATCTATATAGGCATCTTTATATCCTTGTTCAGAAAGTTCATTCTGAAGCTCGTATACACCTCCATTCTTATATATTTCATAAATATCTGGTCCTGCCCCTAGCCTTGTAACTTGGATTGTTTTCTCATTTAGAGTGCCTCCTATAAAGAACAAGCATAAGATAAGGACTGAAACAAAGAGTCTACGTTTCACTTTTCCTTTTCGTATAATGTTTGCTTGAGTAACAACACTTTCTATATTTACCTTCGTATCATGCTGTAGAGTAACTACGGATAGTTCCTTTGCCACTTTTTCCCTCAAATCTTTTAAACTTGTTAACTTTTCTTGTTCTGTCCATATAATTATAGAACGGTAGATTCTTCCTTTTATCTTTCTTTCTGACTTTCTAGTTACCTTTTTAATTTCTTTATCAGATAAGTCCATGACATATTTTAAAAGTAAGACAACTCTGTCTTCCTTATGTAACATTGATAGTTGGTTCAATAGTGGAGTTTCTTTGTGAATATAGTATGTATGGTCTTTGTAAATAAATTTCCTATATGCTTTTAATAATGGTTTTATGCTACTCTGTGTTTTCGGGAAAAAAATCCATCTATCTTTGATGGTTTGTACTGTATTTTTTACTAAGATACTTGCTTCATGCTTGTCTCCTATTAATAGGTAACTGAATAAATTCCATTTTTCTAAATTTCTTTTTATCCAAAGATCTTTCTTTTTGTCTAAACGGCGTTCTTTCAACTTCTTTCCGCCTTTCTCAAGCTTTCCCCATATTTTACCTTTATCTTATCGAAAGGAAATGAAGTTGTCATTATTTGTTCGGAAATTTTTGATAAAAAGAATATTCTCTATAATAAAAAGACTACTTTTTTGAAAGTAGCCTCCTTTTCTATCTATTTAAGACAATTGCAACATTCTCTCTAAAGCCAATTTAGCATTTCTAGCAACAGAATCCTCTACAATAATTCTATTACTCTCAAATCCTTCTTCTATTGATTCTAAACACCAAACAAAATGTGGTAAATCGATTCTGTTCATTGTTAAACATGCACACATATATGGATTTAAGGAAATAATTTCTTTGTCTGGATGGTCTTTAATGATACGTTTAACTAAATTCATTTCTGTTCCAATGGCAAAACTGGAACCTGGTTTTGCATTTTCTATTACATCAATAATATAATTGGTGGAACCTGCTAAATCAGAGACCGCTACTACTTCTCTTGAACATTCTGGATGAACAATAATTTTCATATGGGGATATTTTTTTCTAACCTGCTCTACATTACTTACAGTAAAGTTTTCATGAACAGAACAGTGTCCCTTCCAAAGGATTACTTTGATTTCCTCGATTGGTCCTTCATATACTAGTTCATTTTTAATAGGATCCCAGATTGCCATTTTATCAAGTG
>DATMFU010000466.1:0-11920 GCA_035556015.1 Niallia sp.
GTTCGTAAAAACGAATCGCTTGAAGATGCTCTTCGTCGCTTCAAACGTTCAGTATCAAAAACTGGTACTTTGCAGGAAGCTAGAAAGCGCGAATTCTACGAGAAACCTAGTGTGAAACGTAAGAAAAAATCAGAAGCAGCAAGAAAACGCAAGTTCTAAGAGAGGGTGTAATAAGTTGAGTCTTCTCGAACGTTTAAATAATGATATGAAGCAAGCGATGAAAAACAAAGAAAAAGATAAACTAGTTGTTATTCGAATGATAAAAGCTGCCATTCAGAATGAAACCATTAAGCTTGGTAGAGATCTTTCAGAAGAAGACGAGTTATCTGTCCTTTCTCGCGAAGTAAAACAACGCAAGGACTCCCTCCATGAGTTTGAAAAAGCAGGTCGTGAAGATCTTGTTGACAAAGTACGTGCGGAGTTAAAGCATGTTGAAATATATATGCCAGAACAACTTTCAGAAGAAGAGCTAGCTGAAATAGTTCAACAAACTGTTTCAGAAGTTGGTGCTACTTCTAAAAAAGAAATGGGAAAAGTGATGGCTGCTTTAATGCCTAAAGTAAAAGGTAAAGCAGACGGTTCACTAGTAAATAAACTTGTACAACAACACCTTTCATAAATAACTAATGTTTTAAAGGCTACAGTTTTATACTGTAGCCTTTTTACATATAAAAGGAAGAAGTTAAAATAAAATGAAACTTCTTTCCTTCTCAATCGTATACATATTATGCAACAGCTTACATTAAGTTTAAGAGAGGAGGGAGTCTTTGAGATACAGGAAGAAACTATTGTTATTTCCTCTATTGTTAATGCTGTTTTTATCCATTATTCCTAGTATTATTTATGCAAAGGAAGAGAAAAATGTTTATGTTATACCGATAAAAGATACTGTTGAAAAGGGTCTTAGTGAATTTGTAGATCGTGCAATTTCGGAAGCAGAAGACCATAATGCAGATGCTATTATTTTTGAAATGAACACACCTGGAGGAGAAGTTCAAGCTGCTACTGAGATAGGTAAGAGAATTTCAGAAACCAACATAAAAACGGTCACTTATGTGAATCAAGACGCAATATCAGCAGGTTCCTATATCGCTTTAAATACAGATGAAATCTATATGAGCCAAGGTAGTAGAATTGGTGCCTCTGGAATTATCGATGGAGAAGGTAATGCTGCGGATGAAAAAGCTCAGTCCTATTGGATTTCTGCCATGAAGGGAGCAGCTGAAAAACATGGAAGAGATCCCATTTATGCTATGGCAATGGCTGACAAATCAATTGTAATTCCTGACTTTAAGAAAGCAGGTGTTTTTCTAACATTAACCTCATCTGAAGCGAAGGATGTTGGTTATTCAGAAGGTACAGTATCTAGTATAGAAGATGTACTGAAACAACTTAATCTTGAAGATGCACATATAAACCATATTGATGAAAGTCTAGCAGATAAGATTGCGAGATTTGTTACAAATCCCATAGTTGTTCCAATCCTTTTATCCATTGGCACACTAGGATTAATAATTGAATTATATTCACCAGGCTTTGGATTACCAGGTTTTGCAGGTATTTCCTCCTTACTGTTGTTCTTTTACGGACATTTAGTTGCAGGCTTAGCTGGATATGAAAGTATAATCCTTTTTGTAATAGGGGTACTTCTCATTATCTTGGAGTTCTTTATTGTTGGGGGAATAGCAGGTATCTTTGGAATAATTGCAGTGATTGCAAGTATGTTCCTAGCAAGTGGAAATATTGTAGTGATAGGAATAAGTCTTTTGATTGCAATGATAATTGCAGTGGTTGCATCTATCTTATTAGTAAAGGTGTTTGGTAAAAAGATGAGATTCTTTAAAAAAATCATTTTAACGGATTCCACAAATACAGAAAGTGGATATGTATCCAATCAAAATCGTACTGAATTAGTAGGTTTAACAGGAAAAACGCTAACTCCGTTAAGACCTGCTGGTATGGTGGTAGTAAATGAGGAAAGAATTGATGTAGTAAGTGAAGGTAGATTTATAGACAAGGATGTTTTAGTAAAAGTCGTCAAAGTAGAAGGTTCAAGAATAGTAGTAAGGGAAATAATATCTATAGATAAACAGAAGGAGGATATGTAATGATGTTAGCAGGAATGGAAATATTTTGGATTGTAGTTGTTGTACTGGCAATCATCTTAGTAGGAATTCTTTTAACATTTGTACCAGTTATGTTGTGGATTTCTGCTTTAGCTGCTGGAGTAAGAATTAGTATCTTTACATTAATTGGGATGAGATTAAGAAGGGTTATTCCAAGTCGTGTCGTTAATCCTTTAATTAAAGCACATAAAGCAGGTTTAAATGTAACGATAAATCAATTGGAAAGTCACTACCTCGCTGGTGGTAATGTAGACAGAGTCGTAAATGCTTTAATCGCAGCGCACCGTGCTAATATTGAATTATCATTTGAAAGATGTGCAGCGATTGATTTAGCTGGACGTGATGTGTTAGAAGCCGTTCAAATGAGTGTTAATCCAAAGGTAATTGAAACACCATTTATTGCAGGGGTTGCAATGGATGGTATTGAAGTAAAAGCAAAAGCAAGAATTACGGTTCGAGCAAATATTGAAAGGTTAGTAGGGGGAGCTGGTGAAGAAACAGTTGTTGCCCGTGTAGGGGAAGGGATTGTATCCACTATCGGTTCTTCAGAAAATCATAAAAAAGTTTTAGAAAACCCAGATATGATTTCACAAACTGTGCTATCAAAAGGTTTAGACGCAGGAACTGCTTTCGAAATACTCTCTATTGATATCGCAGACGTAGATATTGGTAAGAATATTGGTGCGGAACTACAAACAGAACAAGCAGAAGCTGATAAGAAAATAGCACAAGCAAAAGCAGAAGAACGCAGAGCAATGGCTGTTGCCCAAGAACAAGAAATGAAAGCAAAAGTACAAGAGATGCGTGCGAAAGTAGTAGAAGCAGAAGCAGAGGTTCCTATGGCAATGTCTGATGCCTTACGTTCTGGTAATATTGGAGTAATGGATTATATGAACTTGCAAAATATTACCGCTGATACGGAAATGCGAGGCTCAATTGGAAAACTTTCTGATGAACAGAAGAATAAAGACAATGAGTAAGATCGAAACAAGAGGAGGAGATATTCTTGGAGTATATCGGAATAATCATTATGATTATAGGATTTCTCTTTTCCCTCTTAGAGAAGGATAAGAAGAATAAAGAAAAAAAACAAAAACAACTAGCTAGAAAAAGTCCAACTAAAACTCATGAAAACACAGGCAATAAAACAGTTAGACCACAAGCTAGAGAGCAAGTAGTAGCAACATCCAATATAGATTCTTCCCTTTCTGAATTGGAGCAACTTAAGAGACAAAATGCTAGTTTACAAAAGAAGCTAAAAATATTAGAAAGACAGCAAGTGATAAATAAAGCAACCAAATTAGAAAAAACGGCTAATCCTAAAGAAGAGAGTTTCTTTACTAAGGAAAATATAGTTGATGCAGTTGTTTTTTCTGAAGTACTTTCAGCTCCAAGAGCCAGGGTACCACACCGTACCTATAAGCGGTCAAGATGATTAAATAATAAATAAAACCATATTAGCTATCAACAGATCAATCTTTTTACTGTAAAAGGATGTTCTGTTGATAGCTTTTTTTGTCAATTAATAGGCTGTATTTAGTAGAATTAAAAAATTATAAAAATTAGTTGAGCCGAGAAATATAGGGGAAATTTTCTATGAATGGTATTTGCGTTAATGGAATAGTAATTAATATTTAACCATGGAGGGAATAGTGTTGTATCCGCATTTCTTAGGCATATTGTATCCACCAATGAATATGATGTTAGTAAGAGTATTAAGGCATACCGTCTCGATAGAGAACTAGGATAGTAGAGATGGAAAGGGGTTCTTTTTTTATGGCAAAAAAATGGGGACACAGCTTGCGGAACTGGATGAATAAAAACTTAGAACTTCCTCAAGATGTCATGATGGACTTACCTAGGATTACGATGATAGGTCAGATACATATTTATGTGGAAAACCATCGGGGATTAATCACCTTTTCAGATAAAGAATTACGTTTACTTTTAAAGCAAGGACAGTTGCTTATAAAGGGAAAAGGATTTGTTATTAAAACAATTTTACCAGAAGAAATATTATTAGAAGGAAAAATAGATCAGGTTTTATACATAAATGAATGATTTGGGAGGAAATTATGAAAAATCATTGGGTAGAATATTTAACAGGTATCATTACAGTTAAGGCAACAGGGAAAGGGCTAGAACGGTTCTTAAATAAGTTAATGAAAAGCGGTATATCCATTTGGTATATTAAAAAGCATGGTCTTCATACAATCACCTTCCAAATAAGTCTAAAGAAAATTCATCACTTAAGACGAATTGTGAGAGGAAGTGGTCTGAAAATTGAGTTTCAGCGTAGAGCTGGAGCTCCGTTTCTATATAAAAGGCTGTGGAAAAATAGTGGCTTTGTTCTAGGTGTATTTCTTTTTATTGGACTAGTTCTCACTTTATCTAATATGGTATGGGGAATAGAAATTAAAGGAGCCAATCCAGCTACAGAGTATCAGATTCGTAAACAACTTGATAAGATGGATATTAAAATAGGTAAATTTCAATTTTTTACTAAAGAATTAGATGAAATACAAGCAGAGTTAACCAATAATATAAATGCCATAACATGGGTTGGTGTAGAGTTAAAAGGGACAACTTATCATTTTCAAGTTGTCGAAAAGGATGAACCGAAGAAGAGGGAAGAAGAAGTGCCACAAAATTTAGTCGCTGCTAAGAAAGCGACTATTGTTGACGACTTTGTAGAAGAAGGTAGTAAACGATATAGTATGAACGAAGTTGTAAAAAAAGGACAACTCTTAGTTGCTGGTACAATTGGGAAAGAGGACAATACAAAGGTAGTTTCGGCTAAAGGAAAAATATGGGGGGAAACATGGTATAATACGGACGTAGAAATACCATTAGAAACTATTTTTCAAGTGTTCAATGGAAAGGAAAAAGAAAAGCATTTTCTAAACTTAGGGAAATGGGAAGTCCCTGTATGGGGATTTGGTAAAGTTGAATTTAAACAATATGAACAAGAAGAAAATACAAAACCAATAAAATTTTTCAAGTGGGAACTTCCTATTCAGGTTGTCAATAAAACGTACCGTGAAAAAGAAGAAGTGGTTAGAGGATATTCGGAAAAAGAAGCTATACAAAAAGGCTTAGAAGATGCAAGAAAAGATATTTTGAAGCGAATTGGTGAAGATGGGAAAATAAAGGAAGAAAAAATTTTGCAACAACAAATAAAGAATGGTAAAGTTAAAATTAAGATTGCTTTTACAACAATTGAAAATATTGCAAAAGCACAACCTCTAAAGCAAGGAGATACCGAATGACAGAAGAATTAAAAACGATGAATGTAAAATTGAAAGATCCGACTGAAGCAATTGCTTTACTTGGTAATGGAGATAACAATCTGGAAATACTCGAAAAAGAATTAGATTGTAACATCGTAACTAGAGGAGAAACTCTGTTAGTTTCATCAAAAAATCCTGATTCAATCGAACTTGTTGGTGAAATTGTGGAGAAGCTTCTACAAGTTATTCGTAAAGGAATTACGGTAAATGAAAGAGATGTAATTTATGCTATATCTTTAGCTAAAAGAGGAACCTTAGAGTATTTTGGATCCTTATATGAGGAAGAAATTGCAAAGACGATAAAAGGAAAGTCCATACGTGTAAAAACGATTGGACAAAGTGAATATATTCGTACGATACGACGAAATGATTTAGTTTTTGGAATTGGTCCTGCAGGTACTGGAAAAACTTATCTGGCTGTTGTGATGGCTGTTAATGCATTAAAAAGTGGAAAGGTTAATCGAATCATTTTAACAAGACCTGCAGTTGAAGCAGGAGAAAGTTTAGGCTTCTTGCCAGGTGATTTGAAAGAAAAGGTAGATCCTTACTTGAGACCTCTTTACGACGCACTTCATGATGTTTTAGGCATGGAGCATACTACGCGACTTATTGAAAGGAATACAATAGAAGTGGCTCCCTTAGCTTATATGCGTGGAAGAACATTAGATGATGCATTTGTTATATTAGATGAAGCACAGAATACTACTAATGCACAAATGAAAATGTTCTTAACAAGACTAGGGTTTGGCTCTAAAATGGTTATAACTGGCGATAAAACACAAATCGATTTACCAAAAGGAGTTAAGTCCGGATTAGTAGTGGCAGAAAATATCCTGCGTAATGTCCCAGGTATAGGTTTTGTGCATTTAGAAGAAAGTGATGTGGTTAGACATCCTTTAGTAGGTAAGATTGTAAAAGCTTATGGAGTGCAGGAAGGATAAAAAGGAGTGATGATATTTATTGTCTAGTAGAGCATGGCTTTACTAACTTAAGTATCATCCTCTTTTTTTGTTAGGAATACATAAAGAAAAAAGGTTGAAATAGCAGGAAATGGAATTTATTACGAAAAAAGATGAAAACAATCGAAAAAACTGTTATTATTTTACCTAACATATATATTTATTAATAAAGTTACATGTTATATTTTTTTGCTTGGTAATTCATAAATTTCTATTGGAGAAATTTATATACATACCTATTTTGACCGATAGGAGGCAATCATGGAAACTTGGCAATGGCTTAATAAACAGACTAGCAAAGTAATGAATGATACTTTACTTAAGATTATTCTCTTCTTACTTATTGGAATAGTTCTCTTTTTTACTATGTATGGAAATGTAAAACCAGAAAAGCTAAATGTAGAGCTTTTTTCAGTTGCTGATCAAACTATTCGTTCTCCTATTACGATAGAAGATAAAATTAGTACAGAAAAAAAGAAAACGGATGCAATTAATCAAGTGCAAGATGTATATGTAGTGAATAAAGAAATAGCGCAAAATAGAGTAGACCTTATTTCCTCAATCTTTGATTCTGTTACTGAGGTTAATAATGAAGTGGAAAAGGAAATGCAAGAAAAGAGAAAAAAGGCGGAAAAGGAGAATAAATCAGGTAGTATTAAAGAGCCTACTATAGATGAAAAGTTAAAACGATTAAAGGGGAAATTAACCCAAGAAGTATCCAATGATATAATGGATAGTTCCTTAAAAGCAATGTTACCTTATTCAGAAGATAATTTAGAAATTGCCAAGGATATAACTGTAACTGCGATACATACTGTAATGAATGGAAAGATTCCATCAGATGAAGTTGAAAATGCTAAAAAAAGAGTAGAAGATTATTTGAAAAGTTCAGATGGATTGAATTCTGATTTAAAGAGCGCGAGTATAGATTTAGGCAGGTTTGCCATTATTCAAAATGAATTTTATGATCCTACAGCAACCGAGGAAATGCGTCAGCAAGCGGAAGATAGTGTTGAACCAGTTAGAGTATTACAAGGGCAAATAATTGTAGAAGAAGGACAATTAATTAGCAGAGATATACATCGACAGCTAGGTTTAGTAGGATTGCTTGACAGTGATAACTCTATTCAACCATTTTTAGGTTTATGTTTAATTGTATTAGCTTTTCTTGCTTTAGTGTACTTTTATTTAATTAGACGCACAGCCAAAGAAGAAAAAAATATTCAATCACTTATTATGGTCAGTATTATATTAATTATTACAATACTGTTGATGAAAACAGTAAGTATTTTTCAGCAGTTTGAATATACAGAGATTGGCTATATCTTCCCAGCAGCTATGGCAGTAATGTTAATTAAGTTATTGCTTGATGAGAAATCAGCTATCATGGTTACAATTATTCTATCCATTTGTGGAATGATTATGTTTAATGAAGGAATAGCAAATACTTTTAATGTAAAAATGGGAATCTATATAATGGCTGGTGGATTATCTGGAATTCTATTCCTAAATAAAAAGAATCAACGATCCAATATTTTACGGACAGGTGTATATATTTCTTTCGTTAATATAATCACTATTTTGTCTATATTATTTTTACAAAATGGGCATTATGAGGCAAAGGAATTTGGAATATATATGTTAATGGCAGTTATTTCTGGGGTTATATCTGCTGTTTTAACAATAGGTACTCTGCCTATATTTGAAGCCGGTTTTGGTATATTATCAACAATGAAGCTAATTGAATTGTCTAATCCAAATCATCCATTATTAAAAAAGATATTAACAGAAGCTCCAGGTACTTATCATCATAGTGTAATGGTTGCAAATTTGGCTGAATCGGCTTGTGAAGCTATTGGAGCAAATGGATTATTAGCTAGAGTGGGATGTTACTATCATGATATTGGAAAAACAAAAAGACCGCAGTTCTTTATTGAAAATCAAATGAATATGGGAAATCCCCATGACCGTATTCCAGCGCAAGCAAGTAAAAATATCATTATTGCTCATGCGACGGATGGAGCACAATTATTAAGGAAATATAAAATGCCAAAAGAAATTGTTGATATTGCAGAACAGCATCATGGTACTACCTTATTAAAATATTTTTATTTTAAAGCGAAAGAAAAAGGCGGAGAAGTAAAAGAAGCGGATTTTCGTTACCCAGGGCCAAAAGCACAGTCTCGGGAAGTAGCTATTATCGGGATTGCTGATAGTGTCGAAGCAGCCGTAAGAAGCCTTAACTCTCCTACAACCGGTCAAATTGATGCTTTGATAAAAAATATTATTGCTGATCGATTACAGGATGGTCAATTAGATGAATGTGATTTAACATTGAAAGAGTTAGAAGTTGTTAGAAATACACTTTCTGAAACTCTAAAAGGTATTTTTCACTCAAGAATAGAATACCCAGACATGAAAAAAGTAAAGGAAGAAGCAGAATGAATTTAGAAATTGATTTTATTGATGAAACAGAAAAAGTAGAGAGTGACGATATTAGCAAAATAAATGAGTTATTAAACTTTGCAGCATCTAAGCAGAAGTTAGAAGGAGAAATTGAACTTTCTGTAACTTTTGTTGATAATAACCGGATTCAAGAAATAAATAATGAGTATAGAGATAAAAATCAGCCTACAGATGTTATCTCTTTTGCAATGGAGGAATTAGGAGAAGGAGAGATCCCTTTAAAAGGAAGTAATCTTCCAAGAATGCTTGGCGATATTATCATCTCCATTGATCGAGCAAAAGAACAGGCAGTAGAATATGGACATTCTTATATACGTGAGCTAGGTTTCTTATCTGTCCATGGTTTCTTGCACTTGTTAGGCTATGATCATATGACAAAGGAAGAGGAGGAAATTATGTTTTCTCTTCAAAAGGATATTTTAGATGAGTTTGGATTACAAAGATAAAAGGACACAAAAAAACAGCCAATTGTCTTCCTTCCGCTTAGCGTTTTTTGGAATATTTACTGCAGTTAAGCATGAAAGAAATATGAGAAATCATTTAGGTATTGGCATCTTAGTTTTTTTATTTGGTTTCCTCTTTGATTTATCAAAATTGGAATGGGTATGCATTGTTTTTTGTATTGGAATAGTAATTAGTATGGAACTCTTAAATACAGCTATTGAACGTGTAGTAGATTTAGTAACAAAAGAATTTCATCCACTTGCGAAAGAAGCGAAAGATATTGCGGCAGGTGCTGTTCTTGTTAGTGCTTTACTTTCTATTGTTGTAGGATTAATTATTTTCATTCCAAAAATTATGGATATTATTCGTTAAGGAAAAAAAGAAAAATGGCAATTGGCTATTTTTCTTTTTTTTATGAACTTTATAACCCATATTTTGAATTCGAGGGATTAACAAGTCAATGTTCCTTGCATCCGCCTTATTTTTTTAATATAGTAAGGTGTATCTTTTTAAGGATGTAATAGGTTTTACTGATTTGGATATTAGTTATCTCACTCTTTATTGATTGGGAACAATAGTATATAATTTTAAGACAGTACATATTTAATAAACATGATTTTAGGGTTTGAAAACGCTTGTAATTTTTATTAAAATAATAAGAAAAGAGTTTTTTTCCAATTGTTGAAATAAATGAAAACAGACAATAATTATTTTAAAATAAACTAGAAATGAGGGGTTTTATGCAAGTAGAACAATTAATCATAGAAGCTAAAGCTGCACGAGAAAAGGCTTATGTACCTTATTCAAAATTTAAAGTTGGTGCTGCATTACTCTCTGAGAATGGGACAGTATATCATGGCTGTAATATTGAAAATGCAGCATATAGCATGGCCAATTGTGCTGAAAGAACAGCACTATTTAAAGCAGTCTCTGATGGAGACACTAAATTTACAAAGCTTGTTGTAGTTGCTGATACAGAAGGACCAGTTTCACCTTGTGGGGCTTGTAGACAAGTGATATCTGAATTATGTCCGAAAGATATGGAGATAGTATTAACAAATTTAAAAGGAAATGTACAATCAGTAACTGTTGCTGATTTATTGCCAGGAGCATTTTCACCGGAGGATTTAAATGAACACAACTAATCAAACTGAACACAAATCTGGATTCATATCCATCATAGGTAGACCTAATGTTGGAAAATCCACTTTCTTAAACCGAGTAATTGGTCAAAAAATTGCTATTATGAGTGATAAACCACAAACAACTAGAAATAAAGTCCAAGGTGTCCTTACAACAAACGATGCACAATTAATTTTCATTGATACACCAGGTATACATAAACCGAAGCATCGACTAGGCGACTTTATGATGAAGGTAGCACAAAATACCTTAAAAGAAGTAGATTTAATTTTATTTATGGTGAATGCAGAAGAAGGATTTGGTAAAGGAGAAGAATTTATTTTAGAGAAGTTTGAAAATATTAAAACTCCTATTTTCTTAGTAATAAATAAAATTGATACCATTCATCCTGATCAGTTATTTAGCATTATTGAATCGTATAAGGAAAAATATCCTTTTAAAGAAATAATTCCAATTTCTGCATTAGAGGGAAATAATGTAGAAACATTACTGACCCAAATAAAAAAATATATGCCAGAAGGACCACAATATTATCCAGCAGATCAAGTAACAGATCATCCTGAGAGATTTATTGTATCTGAACTTATAAGAGAAAAAGCTCTTCACTTAACGAGGGAAGAAATACCTCATTCACTGGCAGTAGTCATTGATAAAATTGAGAAAAAACCAAAAGATGTTATTCATGTAATGGCTACTATTGTTGTAGAAAGAGATTCACAAAAAGGAATTATTATTGGTAAACAGGGTAGCATGCTGAAAGAGATTGGTAAAAGAGCTAGAACTGATATTGAAAATCTTTTAGGAAATAAAGTGTATTTAGAGCTGTGGGTAAAAGTACAGAAAGATTGGCGTAATAAGATGACACAATTAAGAGATTTCGGTTTTAGGGAAGATGAGTATTAAATTGGGCACTAATCTAGTTTAAGAAATTGTTCTTTTGAGGTATTTTTAATTTTATACATGAAATCAATTAACAATATTTTCGTCTCATGATTTTATAATGACAGGCTATGATAAGAGTAAGGTTACAAAATTAGCTAGTTTTAAAAAATCGAAAGGTGTGGTTTTTTATGTTAGAATTTACCTGGAAAGTATTTTCCCAAACAGGTAATATTGATACTTATCTACTCTTTAAAGAATTAGAAAAGACTAACCATGAAATACCAGGATCACAAGAAGAAGAGCTAGCCGAATTAGACTTTCCCATCTCATAGTACTGTCCTTATATAGGGATGGTGGATGGTAATGCTAGAAAAGTGTGAAGGAATTGTTATTAAAGCAATTAATTATGGAGAAACCAATAAAGTGGTAACTTTATATACCCGTGAATGGGGTAAAGTTGGTGTTATGGCAAGAGGGGCGAAAAAGCCGAACAGTAGACTCTCTGCTGTAACCCAACCTTTTATTTATGGCTACTTTTTAGTGCAACGTAGTAATGGTTTGGGCCTCTTACAGCAAGGGGATATTGAATCAAGTATGAGAAGTTTAAAGG
>DATMFU010000467.1:0-5844 GCA_035556015.1 Niallia sp.
AGGATAATAAAGTAGTTCATTTTATTCACCGTTATGATATAGAAGGTAATTCTATGGAAGCGATTATGGAGAATCTAATTTCTGCATTCGTACAATTTTGTGAATAAATGAGTTCTCTATCGGGACATAAGTGGAAAGATTTGTTTCTGCTTACATCCCGTAGAGACTCTTTTTTTTTTATTTAAAAAAAGCAAACCAAATTGTTGTTATCTAAATAATAGAAGCGCACCACTGAGGAACGATATTTTCGCAGCATACTGGAACGAGCTTGTTCTTCCAGTAAGTAAAATATTATAATCAACGTATAGAAAAACAAAACTAGGTAATTATTCTGTAAAGATGATTTCCTTCGTTTTGTTCTAGTCTTATAAATATTAGGCTAATTAAATCAGGAGAAATAATATGATTGTTACAACAGCAGGTAGAACGAATGAAAAAATGGAAAGTTTAGCGATAAAAGTAGCAAATTATTTTAAGGCAGAATATGTTTTTCGTAATAAACGATCTATTAATGCAATAAAAAATAAATATAATAGTGATGTTCTCGTAATTGGAAAAGAGAGATTTGAATGGTATTCCACTAAAAATAATTCTCCATTCTTCTTTCATCCAAATTCAGCCATTTTTCGTATTAAAAGATTAATGAATAAGGAAAACGATCCATTTATTAAAGCAACTGGTCTTACAAATGGGAAGAGCTTTTTAGATTGTACGCTTGGTATTGCATCAGATAGTATGGTGGCGAGTTTTGCAGTGGGGGATAAAGGAAAAGTAATTGGGCTAGAGGCAAGTCCCATTATTAGTAATCTGGTTGATATAGGATTAAAGGAATGGGACACAGGAAATGAAGAGATAAATCAGGCAATGAAAAGAATAGTTGTAAAAAACAAGCATGCATTAGATGAATTAAAAGAAAGTAAGGAAGCTAGCTTTGATTGTGTTTATTTAGATCCAATGTTTGAAGAACCGATTGATTCAGATGGAATTAATCCCTTAAAGCAATTAGCACTTTACGGTGAGTGGACAGAAGAGATGATTTATCATGCTAAACGAGTAGCAATAGATAGAGTTGTTTTAAAAGATCACTTTAGAAGTAAGCGATTTGAAAAATATGACTTTGAGCAGCAACGACGAAAATCCGCAAAATTTCATTATGGAATTTGGTATAAGAACTTATAAGAGAATTTAAGCATCTGATTTAGGTTATTTATTGTTGAATCTGTCAGAAATATTATATAATTATTATATTAAAAGATAGTTTATTCATTTGGATTTTGAATTTCTGCAGCAAGAGGAGGTGCTAAATATGCCTAATTGGATTCGAAAGAGTCTGGTTGTATTTGTTTCTATTTTAACTTTTGGATTAGTTTCTCCATCTCCATCAACATTTTTAAATAATAACGATAATGATAAAAAGCCCAGTGATGAACGAAAAATTGCTTTACCATCTACAGATGTAAGCATAGATACGAGTGTCAATGACACAGAAATACTTTCTGAAAGGGAAAGATTTATTTCTAAAATGATGCAAGAGGCAGAAGAACAAAGTTATTTAAAATTTGGATCAAAAATAAAACCAGTGATTGAAGATGAATTTCGCATTACTATTCTTCCAAAAATAGAGAAAGCTATAGAGGAAGTGACTAGCATTTTTCCAGAGGAAGATTTAAGTTATCTTACAATTACAGAGCAACCAAGTGCTGGTACGAGTGAAAGAATTTTTCATGTAATGAAAGAAGATCAAGACGTTATTCGTTTTCATGTAAGAAGGGATCGTCCCCCACAGGAAGGTTATTACTTTAACTTCCATTATCATAGTTACCAAGATCAGTTTCAATCACATTATGTACTAGGAGATATATATTGGGATAAAAATACTCCGCCAAAATGGATGAGTTAATATAATAATTGAAACTTTTCATGGAGTTAGACGTAAATAAAATACACTTGAAATTATGGAGGTAGAAAGATTATGGCAATTAGCTTATCAAAAGGGCAAAAAGTAGATTTAACAAAAGGTAATCCAGGACTAGAAAAAGTAGTAATTGGATTAGGTTGGGATGTAAATAAATATGATGGAGGAAATGATTTCGACTTAGATTCTTCCGTATTTTTATTGGGTGAAAATGGTAAAGTAACATCAGAGGCTGATTTTGTATTTTATAATAATACAACTGGTTCAAATGGTGCAGTAGTACATACAGGGGATAACCGAACAGGTGCTGGAGATGGCGATGATGAACAAGTAATTGTAGATTTAAAAGCTGTATCTTCCAATATCCAACGTATCACTTTTACTATTACTATTCATGATGGTGAAGCTAGAAATCAAAACTTTGGACAAGTTTCTAATTCTTATGTTCGTATACTAAATGAAGCTACTAATGAAGAGCTTATTCGCTATGATTTAGGAGAAGATTTTTCGATAGAAACAGCATTAGTGGTAGGAGAATTATATCGTCACAATAATGAATGGAAATTTAGTGCAATCGGAAGTGGCTATCAAGGTGGCTTAGCTGCATTAGCGACAGACTTTGGTTTAGAGGTCGGCTGATTGTCTATATTAATTTAGGGGGAAACTTTTTACATGGGAATTTTTGAGAGTATCTTTGACACATATGCTCAGTTTTTTGATTGGCAAATGTGGGGAGAAGTTTTAACAAACCCGGTAAGCTGGGGCTATATCGGTACATTGGTTATATTAGAGGGATTATTATCTGCGGATAATGCTTTAGTTCTCGCTGTTATGGTTAAGCATTTACCACCTAAGCTAAGAAAGAAAGCTTTATTTTACGGATTATTAGGTGCTTATGTATTTAGATTTATTGCAATCGGCATAGGTGTTTATTTAATTGAATTTGCTTGGGTAAAAGTATTAGGAGCAGCTTATTTAGCTTATCTTGCTATAAAATATTTTATGGATAGACATAAAGCGGCAAATCAAACGGAAGAAGAAGCTGCAGAAGAACAGAGTGAAGGAATCAATAAAAGTGGTGTTCTCGTTCGTACATTTGGATTATTCTGGGGTACTGTTATTTCCGTAGAATTAATGGACATTGCGTTTTCAGTAGATAGTGTACTCGCAGCATTCGGAGTGAGTAACCAAGTTTGGGTATTATTACTAGGAGGAATCCTTGGAGTACTCATGATGCGTGGTGTAGCAGGCGTATTTTTAAAGTTAATCGATAAAATTCCAGAACTAGAAGCAACTGCCTATATTCTTATTTTAATTATTGCAGTTAAGATGTTATTAGGCGTGTTCGATGTTCATATTGATCATGTTTATTTCTTTGGTTTATTAGTGATTGCTTTTGGAGCAACTTTTGTTGTTCACTATAGAAATAAAAAGAAAAGCGAACAGCAAGGAGCCTAGAATATTATAGAAGAAAAATCTCAAGAAACTATTCTTGAGATTTTTCTTTCCTCATTATTATCACTTCATTATTTTACAAACCTTTACATTTTATTCTTTAAAAGTCAATAATTAATTTAAAAATAATTATGATGAAAGTTACAGTTAACTATATTAAAATAAAAAATATATATGTTTTTAAATTTTCAGAATAATTATAAAACGTTGAAAGATTATAGGATTGGAGTAATAGGAAATGAAGTTATTCTCTGATTTAAATGAAAAGCAAATAGAACATCTTTTTTATAAAGCACCAGAAGAGATAATAAAAACCTCTGATAAAGAAGTATTATCTTATGCTCTAGCATCAACATTATATATGCCAGCAACTAGACCAAACATTTGTCGAGACCTCTTAACAAAAAAACACGCTGCCCTTACCTCAATGGTTATTTGTTTGGAAGATTCTATTGGCGATCATGAGGTGGAAAGTGCAGAAATAAAATTGCTGGAAGAATTAACTACAATTTATACCGAATTGCAGAATGGGAATCTTTCTAGTAAAGATTTGCCATTAATTTTTATTAGAATAAGATCAGTTGATCAATTTTTGCGAATTATCGAAAACTTAGGAGATAAAAGAACTCTTTTATCAGGTGTGGTGATTCCTAAATTTGAAGCATCAAGGGGTAGAATTATATTACAAGAATTAGAAAAATATAATTTAAAAGGGAATTTATTATATGCAATGCCTATTTTAGAAACAAAGAGAGTTATTGAAAAAGAAACAAGAATGGAAGAATTGCTATCTATTAAGAAAGTTTTAGATGATTATAAGCATCTCATATTAAATGTAAGGATAGGGGCAACAGACTTTTGCGGACTTTATGGAATACGTAGAAATACGGACACAACTGTTTATGATATAGCGATTATCCGTGATTGTATTTCCGATATCGTAAATGTTTTTACAAGAGCCGACAGTCCATATGTTGTATCTGGTCCAGTATGGGAATATTTCTCAACAAAAGAAAGAATGCTTATTCCACAATTAAGAGAAACTCCTTTCCGTAAAAGATATGGGAAAGCTGGTATGAATATGAGAACACAGCTAATTGATAGACATATGGATGGTTTAATCCGTGAAGTATTAATGGATATTACAAATGGATTAACTGGTAAAACGATAATCCATCCTACACATATTAAACCAGTACAAGCCTTAAATGTTGTAAGTTATGAAGAATACTTAGATGCTAAAAATATTGTAGACAGTAATAATGGGGAAATTGGCGTAATGAAAAGTAGTTTTTCAAATAAAATGAATGAAATAAAACCTCACTATTATTGGGCACAAAAAATACTATTAAAATCAAAGGTTTATGGGGTGTTTCATGAAGAATTTACATACATTGACTTACTCAAACAAGAAAATTTTATTACCAATCATTCATAATTTAAAGATGATGATAGAAATTGAGAAAAATCCTTTTGGCTTACCGCTTGATGATTTCTTTAGTATGGCCGCTAGAATAAATAAAAAACGTTCTTTTTTATTTGTTAGTAAATTGTTAGGAAAGCATATACCGATTAATCCTAAACTTGGATTACTTACGGGTTTCTTGCTAGCTTGTCGATATGAGGAAATAGTAACTAATAAGATTTCTGATACAAGAGACTACCTATTACATACATATCACCAATCTAAAACAGCCTTTCGTGATGATCCTTTTATAAAGAAGGAAGTAGCAAGTCCAATTATTATTGGGTTTGCTGAAACAGCAACAGCTTTAGGACATAGTTTTTTTCAGGCATTTCAACAAGCAATATTCTTTCATACCACAAGGGAATTAGCTAACGAGCTTTCTCCAATTATTTCCTTTGAAGAGGAACATTCACACGCTACTTCTCATCGTTGTTATGTCGATGGTACAGTATTAAATAATGATAGGGAAATTATCTTAGTGGATGACGAGTTAACTACGGGAAAAACAGCAATCAATATTATTCGAGATATCCAAAAGAAATATCCACGTAATAGGTATACAGTTGTTTCTATTTTAGATTGGCGATCCGATGAGCACTTAACTGAAATGAAGAAATTAGAAGAGGAACTACAGATTACTATTCAATCTGTTTGCTTACTCAAGGGGAAATTCACCTTACTAGAAGACAATTTTGATTTATCTATAGAATATGCAAAAGAAGAAAACAATTCGTATAACCCAACAATAGAATATATTAGTCTAGAAAACTACTTGCATAATCGGTTACTTCCAATCACTTCAACAACTCAAAATGGAAGGAAGAAAAAGGGATTTTATTTAAAAGACACAGGTAGGTTTGGAATTAAAAAGTCTGATCTATCCATTGATTGGGTCCATCAGGTATCCAGTATGCTAAAAGAGAAACGCATTGGTAAAACTCTTTGTATAGGTACAGGTGAGTTTATGTATATTCCAATGAAGATAGCAAGTTTAATGGGAGAGGAA
>DATMFU010000468.1:0-11430 GCA_035556015.1 Niallia sp.
AATAATCAGGAACATTTCGTAAGCCAAACCCAATTGTTACAAAATCAAAACTATTTTCAGGGAAAGGAAGTTCCATTGCATTTCCATGTATTAACTTAATATTAGAATAGTTTACTGTTTTTTGTTTTCCTATTTGCAACATATTTTCACTGAAATCTAACCCAATGACTTCACCTGTAGGACCTACTTGATCAGCTAAGCTTAGCGTCCAATCAGCTGTACCACAGCAAACATCTAAACATTTTGCACCTTTGGGCACATTCATTTTTTTCATTGTGTCTTTGCGCCAGATTTTATGTTGCTGGAAACTTATAACAGAATTCATTTTGTCATAATTCCCATAAATCTTTTCAAATACATTATGTACTTTTTCTTCCTTTGACTGCTGCTCTTGCATTTATCCATTACCCTTCTTCCACATACATTTGTTGTTGACTATTTATATTAAAAAGTTGATCTACTTTCTCTTTTAACTGTTTATTTATCTTTGGAATATTTTGAATATGTTTTTCTAATTGAGATAAAGTCATTTTTTTATATTTATCTAAAACCATATTTTTTTCAAGTTTATCTGATTCAAAATCATTTAATATATCAACTAATTTAGATTGATTAGAATGTATATAATTATTCTGTTCTATTTCAAGACGATTTAAAAATAAAAACTCTTCAATAAAAGCATTCCATTCGTCTAAATAAAAGTAACTTCCTAATTTTTTTATTAATGAAGCTTCAATATTTTTCACTAAATCAATCACTTGGCTAACATTTTTTGCATTTTGATGATAAAAGTTTATTTTATTTTCATTTACTTCTTTTATACCTTGTGCTAAATAACGTAACATCTTTATATCTTCTACATTTGCTAATAGTTTATAATATTGCCCACTATATAAATCCCCAGCTAGAACAGTCAATTGCCTGTCTATCTCACTCCCCATTTGCATCCGATCATTCGTTACAAGCTCATGAGTATCAAGGGCGATTTGAACAAGGGTTATTGTTGTAGCATATACAATAATGTCTCTTTCGTTTAGTTTTGCTTCTAAAAGTAAAGAAATAGTTAACAACAATTTATTATCATCCACTATTGGATTTGGTAAATGCGTTTGTAAGTATGTATGATCAGTTTTTTCACGTATTCTTTTTTTTACTATTTCTTGCAACTCTTGAATAACCATAACTATCACCCTTGTTCCCCAGTAATTACTTTTAATATTAATTATTTTATATTCTATTAAGTATTCTATTTATTATAACACAAGAAAAGTTAAAGAGATACTCATGAAACTTTGTTAGACAATCCATGATATTGTCATTTTGTCCTTCTTTTCAAGTTACTATATTTTCCATTTAAAGTGCTGATTTTTCTACTTTCAAATCATCTATCTATTTTTACCTAATTGGCCAAATAAAAAACCGCGAATAATATATTCGCGGTCTTAGTGAAATACTATTAATTTATGTAATTATTTCACTGCATCTTTAAGAGCTTTACCTGGTTTAAAAGCAGGAACTTTGCTAGCTGCGATTTCAATTTCTTCACCAGTTTGTGGGTTACGACCTTTACGAGCCGCACGCTCACGTACTTCAAAGTTACCAAAACCGATAAGTTGTACTTTATCCCCATCTTTTAAAGCATTTAAAATTGTATCAAAAACAGCATCAACTGCTTTAGTAGCGTCTTTTTTTGATAATTCACTTGCCTCAGCAACTGCATTGATTAATTCTGTCTTGTTCATGCCTTTCACCTCCTCCCGAGTGTTTCAAATAAATCGCAAAATTCTTTTCATATCATTATTTGTAAACAAATTATCGGAATTATATACGTCAACCCGAATTATTTCTTGAAACTGACTTAATACTAGAGCATGTTAGATAAATATTCAAGTTTTAAGTGTTTCTTTAACTAAAGAGGTTTAGAAACCCTTATACGACGCTAATTCCTTTAAAAGATTATCATAATCATTTCTGCATATCAAGAAATTTTATATTTTGATAGCAATATTTTCTCATTTTGAAATAAAAGTGTAATATTTACTTAGTATCTTTATTAAATCATTGACTTCTCTTGATTCAATTCGCTATACTAGTACACAATGTAATTGTTCGATGATACTTAAAGTAAAAAAAAAGAACCCCCTAAAGAGTTCTTACAGAATAATGGCAATAAGTCCACCTGATCCTTCGTTAATGATACGTTCCAAAGTTTCCTTTAATTTATATCTTGCATTTTCTGGCATAAGGGATAATTTGGCTTGTATTCCTTCTCGAACGATAGAACTTAAACTTCTACCAAATATATCTGAATTCCAAATAGATAATGGATCATCTTCAAAGTCTTGCATTAAATATCTTACAAGCTCTTCACTTTGTTTCTCTGAACCTATAATAGGTGCAAATTCGCTTTCTACATCTACCTTTATCATGTGGATAGAAGGAGCAACAGCTTTTAATCTAACACCAAATCTGGAGCCTTGGCGAATAATTTCTGGTTCATCTAGGCTCATATCCACTAATGATGGTGCAGCTATTCCATAACCCGTTTGTTTCACCATTTTTAAAGCATCGGAAATTTGATCGTATTCTGTTTTAGCATGTGCAAAATCTTGCATCAATTCAAGCAGATGATCCTTTCCTCTAATTTCTACTCCTACAATTTCTTTTAATATATCATCATATAATTCATCTGGTGCAAACAAATCAATCTCTGCTACACCTTGACCCATTTCAATTCCTGCAAGACTAGCGTTTTCAATGAAGTCATACTCACTAAATTGAGAAACCACTCTATCAACATCACGTAGCCTCTTAATATCCTTAACCGTTTCTTTTACCGCATCTTGATAATTATCTCTCAACCAATGATTCTCTCTTAATACCATAACCCAGCTCGGTAAGTTAACATTCACTTCTAATACTGGGAATTCAAATAGCGCCTCTCTCATTACATTCAAGACATCGGCTTCTCTCATACTTTCAACACTCATTGCTATTACTGGAATATCATATTTTTCGGAAAGTTCTTCTTTTAATGATTCGGTATTAGGATGATAAGGTTGAGCACTATTGATTATCATGATAAACGGCTTACCAACCTCTTTTAATTCCTCCACTACCCTATTCTCTGCTTCTAAGTAATTACTTCTTGGGATATCCCCAATAGTTCCATCTGTTGTTATCACAACACCAATGGTACTATGTTCTTGGATAACTTTTCTTGTACCTATTTCTGCGGCTTCATGAAATGGAATTGGTTCTTCATACCATGGAGTATTTATCATTCTAGGACCATTCTCATCTTCATATCCTTGTGCTCCTGGGATAGTATATCCCACACAATCTACTAATCTAATATTTACATCTAGACCTTCATCTACTCTAACAGAGGCCGCTTGATTAGGAACGAACTTAGGTTCTGTTGTCATGATTGTTTTACCAGCTGCACTTTGAGGAAGTTCATCTTTTGTTCTAGCTCTTTCCCCTTCATTTTCCATATTAGGGAGTACGACAAGCTCCATAAATTTTTTAATAAAAGTTGATTTCCCAGTTCTAACTGCCCCTACTACTCCTAAGTAAATATCACCGCCCGTTCTTTCGGCAATATCTTTAAAAATATTTACCTTTTCCAAGTGATCCCCTCCTGAACTTTTCCTAGTACATGGGATAGAATTATCCTTTTAATACTATTAGACAATATATATTTATGATGTTGTCCTATCTCTTTATGACTTATTTTTTATTTTCCCCTCCTTTTTTTTACTAGTTTTATATTTCCATAGCGATTTGTTTGCTATTAAGCAAAATAGAACTCATTACATCTATACATGCATCTCATGCACGCTAACCCAAAATGAGCTAAAATGATAAAAGCATTTCTTTTACAAGAATAGTTCTTGGAACTTTTATGAAAGAATTTTTATTATAATAAACAAAAAAACCTTCTCTTCAATATATACAAGAAGAGAAGGGTTATGACATTTTCGAGCAGAAAAAGAATAAAGAATATTTTATTCCCTTTCTTATAAAGAATAAAACGTATAAAAAAACAAGGTAAAAAGTAGAGGAACTTTCACCTTGTAAGATTGACTATTTTCCCAAACCCTGTTCATTACACTAGGTTGCTTCACATCATCTTATGTAATAAGATGATTTTCGAACCAAACATTCGCCTAATTTCACAGAAAAAGTAAATTGTTTTAAATATTTTACTCTATGTACTGAGCAGCAAGAATTGTAACTAAATCTTCCATTTCGTTTGTTTTTCCTCTAGTCATTAAATTATATACCGCATCTTTTGCATTTTCATCATTAAAAAGAATATTGTACAAAGCACTCGTAATAGGCATACTTACATGATATTTTTCAGAAAGTTGGTGTGCAGCTTTCGTCGTACGAATTCCTTCCACTACCATTCCCATATTTTCAAGTACTTCTTCTAGTGCATGACCTTTTCCAATCATATTTCCTGCTCGCCAATTTCTTGAATGCACACTTGTACAGGTCACGATCAAATCACCAATTCCTGTTAGCCCTGCAAAGGTAAGGGGATTTGCCCCCATTTTCGTACCAAGACGAGCCATTTCAGTTAATCCTCTTGTAATTAAAGCCGCTTTTGCATTATCTCCAAATCCCAATCCATCGGCAATACCTGCACAAACAGCAATTATATTTTTAAGAGCACCACCTATTTCCACCCCAACTAGGTCTGAATTAGTATATACTCTAAAATTATTATTAATAAATAAATCTTGAACTAACTCTGCTTCTTTCATATCTTTTGAAGAAACAGTAACAGTTGTTGGTTGTCTTAAGCTAACTTCCTCGGCATGACTAGGTCCGGATAACACAACAATACTTTTTTTCTTAGATTCCGGTATTTCTTCTTCCATAATTTCAGAAATTCGTAGTAGTGTACCCGGTTCAATTCCTTTACTAACATGAACGAAAGTTTTTGCTTCATCAATAAAAGGTAATAACTGAGGGATAACTTCTCTCATCGCTTTTGTTGGTACTGCTAATACAATTACATCTACTCCCTGTAACGTAGCTTTTAAATCTGTATCAGCTACCACATTATCAGGTAGCGTGATTCCAGGTAAATAGCGATTATTTTGATGTATTGTATTTATATCAGAAATCGTTTTAGCATCTTTACCCCAGATACGAACAGTATGACCATTATCACCTAATACTAGAGATAGTGCTGTACCCCAACTTCCAGCACCAATCATCGCTACTGTCTTTTTGCCATATTTCATTATTACACCTCACTATTTTCTCTCTCTTGCAAAAATTTTGATTGGTGTGCCCTCAAAACCGAAAGCATCACGAATTCTGTTTTCTAAGAATCTTTCATAAGAGAAATGGAGCAACTCAGGCTCATTAACAAAAACAACAAAAGTTGGCGGACCAACTGCAACTTGTGTTGCATAGAATATTTTTAATCTTTTTCCTTTATCAGTAGGAGTAGGATTCATTGCCACAGCATCCATAATTACATCATTTAGTACACTAGTCTCTACTCTTCTTGTATGTGATTCACTAGCTACATTTATCATAGGAATCAAGGTATGAATTCGTTTTTTTGTTTTAGCAGATAAAAATACAATTGGAGCATAATCTAAGAATAAAAAGTGTTCCCTAATATTTTGTTCAAATGCCTTCATTGTTTTTTCATCTTTTTCAACTGCATCCCATTTATTTACAACAATAATAACTGCTCGTCCAGCTTCATGGGCATACCCTGCAATTTTCTTGTCTTGTTCAATAATCCCTTTTTCTCCGTCGATGACCACTAACACAACATCAGATCTTTCAATAGCACGTAATGCTCTTAAAACACTGTATTTTTCTGTAGTTTCGTATACTTTACCTTTTTTTCTCATACCAGCTGTATCTATAATAACATATTTATCTCCATTTACTGTAACTTGAGAGTCAATAGCATCCCTAGTTGTACCAGCAACATCACTTACTATAACTCTATCTTCCCCTAAAATAGCATTCACTAACGAAGATTTCCCTACATTTGGTCTACCAATAAGAGAAAATTTAATGACATCATCATCGTATTCCTTTGAATCACCTTTTGGAAAATGTTTAGCTGCTTCATCTAATAAATCCCCTAAACCTAATCCATGTGATCCAGAAATCGGAAATGGTTCTCCGAAACCTAAGGAATAGAAATCATATATTTGCTCTCTCATTTCAGGATTATCAATTTTATTTACAGCAAGTACTACTGGTTTTTTTGCTTTATAAAGAATTTTAGCAACTTCTTCATCAGCAGATGTTACGCCTTCTCTTCCATTTGTTAAAAAGATGATAACATCTGCTTCATCTATAGCAATTTCTGCCTGTAATCGAATTTGTTCTAAAAAGGGTTCATCCCCTATGTCGATTCCACCTGTATCTATTAAATTAAAGTCGTGGTTTAACCACTCTGCTGAACTATATATTCTGTCTCTAGTTACTCCTGGTATATCTTCTACAATAGATATACGCTCTCCAACTATCCTATTAAAAATAGTAGACTTCCCAACATTCGGGCGGCCGACTATTGCTATAACTGGTTTTGCCACAGCAATCATTCCTTTCTGTATCTATGTAATCGTCATTACTTACTATTCTAATATCAGGTTTATCTTAATCTGTATATAAAGGCAATTATTTGATAATTATTCTTTCCACATTATCTGTTTAACCATAAATACTTTTCTTACCTTAAGAATGCTATCTTTCAAAAGAGAATAAGATTAAGATTGAATTATTAAGTAACAAATAAGAGGAGCCAAAATCCCCAAACGAGGAAGCCCCCCTAACTAAATTAGTTTATCAAAGAGATTACATACTAGCAAGAATTATCTTAACTTCCAACAATATAGGGAATTCAAAATTATCGCCTATACTACCTTATTAGTATGCCTTTTTCATACAAAACAAATCCCCTATAGGGTAAAATACTCGAGTAAATAACGCATTCCATCTTTAAAACTAAATATTTTTTTGTTTTTGTTTTTCTATATGTAAAACATATTGTTCCATTTTTATTAAGAAACATTTTATATAATAGAAAGATAATAAGGAAAAAACACCTAACATTAAACTATCTAAAAACATTAAATTTCCTATTTCTTCATTATACATACCATATTTTCTAAGTATTAAGTGAAAAACAACTTCCCCTAACACATTACCAATAATATAAGTTAAAATCTGTTTAAATATTACTTTCTGAATTAATACTACAAATAATAGTAATATACCCACCCTTAACCACATCTTTGGTAGAAATAACCACACTGGATCAATTATGGAAGTCAATTCAATCGTTATATAAGCTATCATAGTAAAGAACGAACAGACAATTACATAAATAATACTATTCCATTTTATATTTCCTACATAATAAAAACTAATTAGTAGTATAAATAATAATTCTACAGATATATGAACTCCCCCCCACTGAAACTCATAAGGAACCAGTATAATGGAAAGCAAAATATATATAGATAATTTTGTTCTAATAGGATTATTTTTCCTCATGAAAAATGTGGCCACTATCCACATAATCCACACCAATAAAAAATAGATAGATCCCTCCATAACCTCACTCCCTCCTATTCATTATGTCTGTTATGCATATTTTTAAACGAGTGTAGGATGGTTTGATAAATAATTTACTTCAGAATAGATATAATAAAAACGAAAGATTAATTTTGAATTTAGAGGGGGGTAAGATAATGGGTAGAGATAGACAAGAAAAAAAGTTAAGAAACAGTAATCGAGTAGAGTCTGATCGTGACAAAGCTCTTCATTATAATGGTTCCACAAGACTACAAAGTCCTGAAGATGGAAGATTGTTAAATGATAATAAACAAAGTGATTAACTAATTAAAATGAAAACCAGAATAAAAAGGTCTAACTCACAATGCAATTACCATCATGTATAGTAGTTAGAATATTAAACTACTTACATCTGGGTATGCTTGAGGAGTTAGACCCTAATATGTTTTTATTTCAATTTTTTTAATTGGTCACCAATCATATCGCCTAATTGGAAACCTTTTGATTCTTCTGGAAGTTCATATACTTCGTCTTCGTCTACTTCTTTCTCAGTTAACTCTTTAATACTCAATGATAGGCGTTGCTCAGCCTCGTTAACATCAAGGACTTTGACTTGTACATTCTGTCCTTCTTTCAATACTTCATGAGGTGTACCAATATGTTTATGTGCAATTTGTGAAATGTGAACAAGACCTTCTACCCCAGGAAATACTTCAACAAATGCTCCATAAGAAACAATTCGTTTTACTGTACCTTCTAATACAGATCCTTTTTCAGCTCGATCTGCAATATCAGTCCATGGACCAGGTAAAGTATCTTTAATAGAAAGGGATATACGATCATTATTTCGGTCAACATTTAACACTTTTACGTTTACTTCCTGTCCTTCTTGAACGACATCTGAAGGGCTAGATATATGATCGTGTGATAGTTGAGAAATATGAACTAAACCATCAATACCACCCAAATCTACGAAAGCACCAAAATCTGTAATTCTTTGTACTGTACCTTTCAAAGTTTGTCCAGGTTCAATGGATTCTAAGAGATTTTGTTTTTGTTTATTCTTTTCTTCTTCTACTACTGCACGATGAGATAAAATTATACGGCCTTTTTCTTTTTCTAATTCAACAATTTTAAAAGAAATAGTTTTCCCTTTATAGTCTGTAAAGTCCTCAACATAATGTGCTTCAACTAGAGAAGCGGGAACAAAACCACGGACTCCAAGGTCTACTACTAATCCACCTTTTACAACATCTTTCACTTCTGCTTCGAAGATTTCACCTGATTGAAATTTTTCTTCTAGTTTGTCCCATGCTTTTTCAGCATCTACTTTTTTCTTTGATAATACAAGTGCTTCTTCTTCCACTTTTATTACTTCTAGTTCAAGTTTATCACCTTCTGAAACAACATCACTTGCTGTTTCAATATGTAAGCTTGATAATTCACTAATTGGAATAATTCCATCAAGTTTACTATCATTGATTGCTACAATTACTTGTTTCTCTTCTACTTTTGTAATTTGCGCAACTACTACATCTCCAACAGTATAATTATTAACCACTACATCATTTAATTCTTCTGACATATGTACTCCTCCTTATACTAAGACTAGATGAATAAAAGAGTTTCTACTTTATTCATCTAGTTGGGATAAAATTACTCATGTATACGAAATAAATGTTTCTTCTTCTAAGTTCTTACAAACTTGATTTTTTGTCAAGTAAGATACACTCGCTTCATTCTATTTATTAATTAGCTACTTCATGCGTTAAGTCCATTATCTTATTCACTACATCAAGAATAGTTAGTGAAGTTGTATCTATTTCAATTGCATCTTCTGCTTTTCTTAATGGAGAAACTTCTCGTTCAGAATCTAATTTGTCTCTTCTAGCAATTTCCTGTTTTAATGTTTCTAAATTAGACTCGAATCCCTTTTCAAGATTCTCTTTGTGTCTACGAACAGCTCTTTCCTCAACAGATGCTAATAAAAATACTTTTACTTCAGCATTAGGAATTACATGTGTACCAATGTCTCTACCATCCATTACCACGCCGCCGTTTGTTGCAAACATTTGTTGTCTTCTAACCATCTCTTCTCTAACTAATTTATGTTTAGAAACGATGGAAACGGAATTTGTTACTTTGCTTTGACGAATTTCTTCTGTTACATTCTGATTATCAAGGTAGATTAGCTGACCTTTTTCACCTGGAAATAACTCGATTGTAGTTTCATGAAGCATTTTAATTAAATCCTCTTCATTTTCCAAATCTAAGCTATTATTCAATGCTTTAAGTGTTAAAGCTCGATACATTGCCCCAGTATCAATATAAATATAGCCTAATTTTTCCGCAACGATTTTGGCAACAGTACTTTTCCCTGCTGCAGCTGGTCCATCTATCGCGATACTAATTTTCTTTTCCATAAATCCTCCTGAATAGCTGGTGGCATAAAGCTTACCAATAAATATTCCTTCATATCCATTTTAATATGAAATCTAGCTATTTTATTTTAACATATTTTTTCAACATTTATTGCTAAATAAGTAAGTCCCAAAGAAAAAAGTAGAGATTCTTGTCATAAAAATAGAAACCATTTTTTAAATAAACATCATGGGTTTCTCTTCATTGTTTCAAGCATTTTCACAAAATTCGAATCCATTACACCTTCATATTGTGTAATTTGATTAATACTTGGTACAAAATTAAAGTGGTGAAGTAGAATCCCTATTGCCATAAAAACAAACTGAATAACTAATAATTTGAGTATTATTCTTTCTACAATTCGCAACCTTAAACAACTCCTATTTATCATCAACTAATTAGATAAAAATAAATTATTGAATAATATTATTTATATTATCGGAGTTTCGAGATTGCTTTATTCAGTTATACCTTTCTTTCTTAGTGATAGTTGTTGATCAAAACTAAAACGAAGCATTGTCTGCCTATCAATTGGAGTAACCTCAATAAATTCTAATGTAACCTTGAAATAGTTTTCGTTATAATCTAATACTCTTTTTACTTCAGCGTCTAATACTAAATAATTATATTCTCCGTTTTGCAATGGCAAGACAAAGTATGCCTTCACTACTGCAGATTCCTCTATATTAGTACTTTTAGGAAAAAGTACAGCTGCACCACCTGCACTAAAATCAATAGAAACGGTTGTAAAAGAAGAAAATTCATTATTTATAGGATGAATGGCTACATCCACACCAGTTTCTATTCTCACAAATCTTCGTCGTTGAATTTTTATTAATTGATCCTCAGAAGGATAAGAGAGAACTAGCATTGGGACATTGTTTTCTTTCTTTCTACCAAGAATCTCAGAATGAAACAAGTAAGCAATTCCATCAACTGTTACAAAATTAACCTTTAACTGCGTACCGTTCATTAGAAAAATAAGCTTGTTAGAATCTAAATGAATTGGATATTCTATGTATATTTCATTATCTTCCATGCCTAATACACGACTTTTGTATTGATCTGTATTTTCCGCATTAATTAGTTCTAATATTAATGTGTCGCCAATAGATAACACTTCTAAATCACACTTTCTGTCAATAAATTATGTAAGTTTTTCTTTCATTATTGCATGAAAGTTTTTATATTGGCAATAGATTCTAGGAAATTGTGCAAACAACCATTTGTATAAAAGCTCCTCTAATAACTTTATAAAGCAAAGAAACAGCTGAAACTTTGTTCAGCTGTTCTCCCTTTCTATACTACTTCCTCATATACAGGTTCTGCATTCTTTAATTTTTCTACTTTTTCTTCTATTCCATTTTCAGCATTAATATATATGCGATACGTATCATTATCAAGTGTTCCGATAAACTCATAACATAGAACTTCTTTATT
>DATMFU010000469.1:0-7848 GCA_035556015.1 Niallia sp.
CTTGAGACTAATGAAAAAATCCTGTGCTAACTGATCAATAACACTACCACCGCATTTTATCAAAATCGTTTTCATGTCATCACCTCAAGTACGATAGCTAGCATTTATTTTGACATAATCATAGGATAAATCGCATCCCCATGCTTTTCCTTGGCCATCTCCATTGTGCAAGTCTACGAATATTTGGATAAACTTTTGGTCTAAATAATTAATCGCCTCTTCTTCAGAGAAAGGTTGTGGCTCACTTTTTTTAAGCATCTCAATGTTTCCAATCGCAATATCTACACATGATGGATTAACAGATGCTGTATTCGAATAACCAATCGCTGTAATAATTCTTCCCCAGTTAGCGTCCGATCCATAAATTGCAGTTTTCACTAAGTTCGATCCAACAATTTTTTTTGCTATTATTCTAGCTTCCTCATCATTTGCAGCACCGGAAACCTGTACTTCAATTAATTTAGTTGCACCTTCTCCATCTTTTGCAATTTGCTTCGCTAGATTTTCACATGTTGCTGACAATACATCTAAGAAAATAGGATAATCTGGATGTGTTTCTGTCAATGCTTCATGATTAGCCATTCCATTTGCTAGTACAAGCACTGTATCATTTGTTGATGTATCTCCATCCACCGTAATTTGGTTAAAAGTTGTAGGTATTACTTTACGTAAAGCACCTTGTAAAACATCTGATGGAATATTAGCATCTGTAGTAATAAAACCAAGCATGGTTGCCATATTTGGATGAATCATACCCGAACCCTTTGCAGCTCCTGCCATTGTAATCGTTACTCCAGCTATTGTCGCTTGGTAACAACATTTTTTCATAACCGTATCTGTTGTTAGAATGGCCTCTTGAAAGGCATCCGCATGTTCTGGTGTATCGTTAAAATTTAATAGACTAATTCCTTTCTCAATCTTATCCATTTTAAGAAATTCTCCAATTACCCCAGTAGAGGAAACTGCGACATATTCTTCTTTAATTTGAAGAGATTGTGCCATTAATTGACGCATTTTATATGCATCTTTTAACCCTTGTTCTCCCGTACAAGCATTTGCACATGCACTATTAACCACAACCGCTTGAATAAGTTGTTCTGATGCTATAGAATCTTGTGTTACTTTTAAAGGAGCTGCTTGAAAATGACTTGTTGTATAAACCGCTGCACAAGATGCTGGAACTTCACTTACGATTGCTCCAATATCTTTTTTATTATAACGAAGGCCTGCATGTACTCCTGCTGCTTTAAAGCCAATAGGTGTTACAATACTTCCTTCTTCTATCTCCATAATAGTAGTTTTTTGATTTTCACTATTAGTAATTAACTGCACAATAAGCTCCTCCTTATGGGTAAAGCGGTAAAAACTTTAATCCTGTTGTTTCATCCAAACCGTTCATAATATTTGCGTTTTGAACAGCCTGCCCCGCAGCCCCCTTCATTAAATTATCAATTACGGAAACAATGGTTAGTCTTCCGGTTCTTTCATCGACATGTATACCGATATCACAGTAATTAGAACCATTTACTTCCTTTATGGAAGGGTACGTATTTAACGGCCTAATTCTTACAAATGGCTGGCTTTTATAGGTATCCGTGTATAATTCATGTATTTGTTTCGTTGATAAATTTTCTTTCAAAGTGACATAAATAGTCGCCATAATCCCTCTATTTGTTGGCAATAAATGAGTGGAAAAAGTGATAGGTTTTACATGAGTATTCCACTCGAGTAATTGTTGTTCAATTTCCGGTATATGCTGGTGTTCATTTACTTTATATATTTTAAAATTTTCATTCATTTCTGCTAACATATTGGAACGTGATGGACTTCTCCCTGCTCCAGAAATTCCTGATTTTGCATCCACAATGATACTTTCTGGGTGGATAAGATTTGCTTTTACAACCGGTGCTAATCCTAATAGTGTTGCAGTTGGGTAACAACCGGGATTAGAAATTTTACTTGCAGTTGCAATTTGATCTTTATTCCATTCTGATAGTCCGTAAGTAAATTGATTTACAATTTCAGTGGAAACTGGTTCTTTCTTATACCATTTTTGGTATTCATCTGTATTTTGTAATCGTAAGTCTCCTGATAGATCTACAATCTGTATATCTTTATCTAAGAAATCCTTTACGATTTTTCCTGAAACACCTGTAGGAGTAGCTAAAAATACTACATCGCACTCTTCTGCAATCTTGTCAGCTTGAATCGGTTCTAAGGTTTTTTCAATTATATTAAATAAATGTGGATATTCATTTGATACTGGGACTTCCTCCCTTGTTGTATGAACAGAATGAATAGTAAAAGTTGGATGACTGTGGAGAATTCTCATTAGTTCTGCACCGCCGTAACCTGTTGTTCCTATAATTGCTGCTTTCATAGTCCCCTCCATTTCCATACCACAGAATGTATATTTAATCATTTATATTTATATTTATTAATCTAGGATTCTCTTATTATAAGAATAACAATTCAGAAAAGCAACAGTTTTTCGCAAAAGTATTTGTTTTCAAACTATTCTGATTATAAAACAAGCAATATTTATGGATTTTCCTGTTATAAGTATAAAAAAAACCAGTTGAATACTGATTTTTTTACTTTATTACTTATCTTTCTGGTGTTTGCTGTGTTATTTTGCAAGGTAATTATTAAATACGTATTTTTACTTTTTACAAGGAGTATGGAAAACTGCAGAAATAAAAGTGGTCTGCATTTCCATTTTATACATTTTTAGAACTATTCCCATGGCCATTCTGAGCCGGTTTCATCCTCTAACAAAAGTACTTCTACCTTGTCCCCTTTTTTGTATCCTTCTTTATTACCTGGTAGTATGGTTAAAGAATTTGCAAACGCCAAACTACTAACCATATTTGATTTATCTAATCCACTTGGAAAAGTGAATACTTGATCAGAATGAAATTCAATCGTACTTCTGAAGAACCTAGTAAAATGATTTGGTGTTAAAAAGTCTTCCCCTAATGTAGCTACAATCTTCTGTAAATGAGGCTTTTTCGAAAAAAGGAATTTTCTAATATAGGGTCTTACAAATAGTTCAAATCCTACATAACATGCTGAGGGATTCCCTGATAATCCATATAACATTTTTCCATTCAAATGAGCAACAGTAGTGACACTTCCTGGACGCATGGCTATTTTATTAAATAATACGGTTGCACCTAATTTTTTGTATATATCAGGAAGTAAATCATAATCTCCTACAGAAACACCACCTGTTGTAATAAGGCTATCTACCATTGATAATTTTTCTTTAATGGCTATATAGCTTTCATCTAAGATATCTGCTAGTTTTCCAAAATATATGGGGATTCCCCCTGCTCTTTCAATTTGTGCCATAACCATATATGCATTACTATTTCTAATTTTCCCTGCTTCTAATGGTTCATCTACTTCTAATAGCTCTGTTCCAGTAGCAAAAACTCCAATCACTGGCTTCTTCGCAACAGGAACACTTTTATAACCAAAAGTTGCTAAGAGGGCCACTATTCCAGGATTGATTTTTGTTCCCTCCTCAACTAGAATACAACCTTCTTTTATATCTTCTCCCTTAAAGGAAAGATTGGCTCCTTTTTCTATAATATGATTTAGCCTAATATAGGATTGATTGTTATCCTTAAATTCATTGGCTACTTCGAACATCACTACTGCATCACAATCTGAAGGTAACATTGCACCTGTCATGATTCTTACTGCTTCATAAGCACCAACTGGCCTTTTGCAAACCTGTCCTGCTCCAATTTCATCAATTACTTTGAAGGACTTTGATTTTCCACTTGATAGATTAATAGTATCAATTGAACGAATAGCAAACCCATCATAACTAGACCGATCAAATCTTGGAACATCATAGGTAGCTTTAATACTTTGGCTTAAATATCTTCCATTGCTCTCAAATAGAGAAATTAACTCTGTTTCCCCATTCTTTTGATTAGCCATCACTCGTTTTACAGCTTCTGTAACAGAAATTGGTTTTCTTACTTCTACCATATTAGTGCCCCCTCTTACCATTATCCTCCTATATAGGACATTTCTATTTTCCTTTTATTGCTAGCTGATTCTTCTGTTCTTAGATCTGAATAGCGATCAGTCCGATTTGACCATATTTTCCTAATATAATCAATCATTTCGTTGTCTGTTACATTCTCTCTCATAAAGTTACGGATTGAATGACCATTCCCATTAAACAAACAAGTAAATAATTGTCCATTAGCCGATAACCTTGCGCGGGTGCAACTCGAACAAAAGGATTCAGACACAGAAGTAATAAAACCTATATTAATACTAGAGTCTTTAAATTGATATTTCTTTGCTACTTCTCCATAATAAGCCGCTTCCACTGGAACTAAATCAAACGTTTCAGAAAGAATAGTAAAAATTTCTTTCTTTGTTATCACATCATCCATTTTCCAACCATTCGTGCTTCCAACATCCATATACTCAATAAAGCGAAGTTCTAAACCATTCTCTTTGCAATAAGTCGCCATTGGAATTATTTCTTGGTCATTTAGTCCTTTTTTCACGACCATATTTATTTTAATACCAAGTCCTGCTGCTTTTGCTGCCTCAATTCCTTTTTGAACGGGGCCTACTCCTACTTTTCGACCGTTTATTTCACCAAATAGTTCATCATTTAAGCTATCAAGGCTTATATTGACTCTTTGTAGGCCGGCCTTTTTTAAATCATGGGCATACTTTGGGAGGAGCACGCCATTTGTTGTAAGGGCAATATCCGAAAGCTTATCTATTTTCACTAATCTTTCAATTAATATAGGTAGGTCTTTCCTTAACAAAGGTTCTCCCCCTGTTAATCGGATTTTTTCTACTCCTAATTGTACAAAAAGCCTTGCAAGTCTTTCTATTTCTTCAAATGTTAACAATTCCTCTGGAGCAAGAAAGGGATAATCTGGACCAAATATTTCTTTTGGCATGCAATATTGACATCGGAAATTACAGCGGTCAATTACACTTATTCGTAAATCTCTTAATGGTCTTCCTAGTTGATCCTTCACACTATCTCTCCCTAACTTTTTATTTACCTTAATCATACCATTCTCTTTATTTTCAGAAAAATATAATTATAAAAAATATAGGTAGTCTATATATTAGTTTTATTTCTTTAATGAGAAAAGGTCAGATCCACATCCAATGCTTCCATTAATGTATTAACAGTCCAAATTAGTTAGACTGTTAGTAATAATGGATATTGTTTGTTAGATCTGACCCTTTACATGTATCCCTGTGCCTATTATTAACGAACACCTAAAGCAATTTTTGCATATCTAGACATTCTATCTTTTGTCCAAGCTGGTGTCCAAACGATATTTACTACGGTTTCCTTTACCTCTGGTATATCAGAAACTGCAGCTTTAACTTGGTCTACAATAACTCCTGCTAAAGGACATCCCATTGCAGTTAGTGTCATGGTAACTTCAAGTTCTCCGTCTTCATCTAATTCTAAATCATATACTAAACCAAGGTTTACAATATCAACACCAAGCTCTGGATCGATTACTAATTCTAATGCTCCCATAATACTATCTTTTAATTCTTCATTCATGTATAACACTCCTTTTTCGAAGTAATTTTCATTTTAAAATATCCTATTACCTTATAATAACAAATAACTGGAGATGATAAAAAGCTTTTCATCTATAGTTTAACAAATCCTGTTGATAAATGCTCCTCAAACCACTCTATCGTTTTTAGCATAGCTTTTCTGCTAACTTTATGCCCAGCATTTTCTTCCGACATATAATACAATTTATCTGGTGATTTTTTATATAAAGGCTTTATCTCCTCATAGAATTGATGAGAGTATGCATATGGCACTACTTCGTCTTTTTTCCCATGCCAGAACATTAACGGTCTATCCATTAATGTTTCAGGAGCCTTTGATAAATCTAATTCTCCTAGGCGACTTAATAAATAATCCATTTCTTCCTGGCTTAAAGGCAACTTATATCCTCTTTTTTGAATTTCACTAATCGTATGTTGAGCAAATTTCTCATAATATGGCATTCCCATTAAGCAAACAGCTGCATTAATCCACGGATACTTTCTGAGTGCACCTAATGTCACAATTCCCCCCATACTCGTTCCCACTAGACCAATTTTACTTTCGTCAATATACCCTTTATCACTAAAATAATCCTTTATAATCGCTATTTCATCAATGGTTTTCATCACAATATTCCAGAATTGTAAATTCAACTGCATACTAGAAAACTCCTGCTCTCTATCACCATGATATAAACAATCTGGTAAAACAACTCTAAACCCTTTTTCCGCTAAGTTATAAGCAAAGTGAAGATTGTGCTCTTTTGCACTTGTAAATCCATGTGTAAATTGAATATATGGTAGCTTTTTCTCATAATTATCTTTATGTACGATATGCAGTGCTGCAATTTCCCCAATATATAACTTTTCAACAAGAATCATGGTTGCCCTCCTTCGGGATTTTTTGAAAAATGGAAAAAATACGATAAAATGTCTATATACGTCTTAACATGTAAAGTAGAATTAACGAATAAAGTGTAATACTATTTTATATGTATATAACAAGATAACATAAGTTTATCATGAAGTTTTCGCTTTTTCGAAAATTTCAATCCCTAAAAGCACATATTCTTATTACATTAATTCATTTAGAAGGAGAAACTATGACAGAAAAACACCTAATTGCATTAGACTTAGATGGAACATTATTAAAGAATGACAAAACTATTTCTCCACTTACCAAAAAAGTGCTAAAAAAAGCGATGGATAATGGACATGAAGTTATGATTGCCACAGGAAGACCTTACCGCGCTAGTGAAGCTATTTATCAAGAACTTGGTCTTACTACTCCTATCGTTAACTTTAATGGAGCATTTATACATCATCCTAAGGATAAAAATTGGGGCTTTTACCATTCTCCACTTGATTTGAAAACAGCTCGTGACATTGTGGAGGCATGTCAAGATTATCCTTTCCACAATATTATTGCAGAAGTAATGGACGAAGTATATTACCATTATCATGATGAAAAACTAATTGATATTTTTTCCTTAGGAAATCCAAAAGTTACTACTGGGAACTTGTTAGAATTTCTAGAAGCACCTCCTACTTCTATCCTTATTCATACGGAAGAGCAACATGTTCAACAAATTCGTAATCATTTGACTAATGTTCATGCAGATTTAATTGATCACAGACGCTGGGCAGATCCTTTTCATGTTATAGAAATTGTACGAGCTGGTTTAAGTAAGGCAGTTGGCCTTCGAAAGGTGTCAGATTTTTATCAAATTCCTCAACAAAACATTATTGCATTTGGAGATGAGGATAACGATTTTGAAATGATTGAATACGCAGGCAAAGGTGTAGCAATGGGAAATGGGATTGCAGAGCTTAAAACGTTAGCCAATGACGTTACATTATCCAATGAAGAAGATGGCATTGCAATTTATTTAAATGAAGCGCTGAATTTAAAAGCTCTTTAATTCTGGTTAAGATTACCGTATTATTCTTATTGATTTTGTCCCATACTATTCTTGAAGCAGTTCAAAGAAACTGCTCATTGCTTCTTTTAAGCTTTCTTCATCTTACTCTCAAACCTAAAACTCGGAGGGATCATCATATGGGAAAACGTAATAAATCCAAACGCTTTGTTCAACAAGGAGTAGACTCCGTAACAAAACACTCGGAACGTATCCCTTTTCATATGACATATGCAGAAGCAGAAAGCTATAAAATGTCGAATGAAAGACAATCTCATGGAGGTTTAGAGTAATGGGAAATAGACTTTTTCAGGAAGCAAGACAAGCTGTAGAAGTAGCAAAGATATCAAGTGGA
>DATMFU010000470.1:0-2394 GCA_035556015.1 Niallia sp.
ATCTCATGGGCAAGCGCATATGTATTCTCGAGACTAAAATAATAAGGAATGGTGATATACATATTGGTGTTAAAACTGATTTTTCTTGCTGCGTCATATACTACTTTACATCCAAATTCCTCTGCGATTTTAACAACTTCCAAAAATTTTTCTTCGGATAACATCACGAACGAATCTATCTCCTTTACCAATATTTTCTAATGTAAATTTTATATTAAAATGTTTATTAACGACGAATTCGGCTATATAACAAATGTACAATTTATTAAAAATCTTAATTAGGAGTGATAGTTATGGCAGACAATAAAATGAGTAGAGAAGAAGCAGGAAGAAAAGGCGGACAAGCTACATCTAAAAATCACGACAAGGATTTTTATCAAGAAATTGGACAAAAAGGTGGAGAAGCTACTTCTGATAACCACGATAAAGAATTCTACCAAGAAATTGGACAAAAAGGTGGAGAAACTACTTCTGATAACCACGACAAAGAATTCTATCAAGAAATCGGTAAAAAAGGTGGAGAAGCTACTTCTGATAACCACGACAAAGAATTTTACCAAGAAATCGGTAAAAAAGGTGGAGAAGCTACTTCTGATAACCATGATAAAGAATTCTACCAAGAAATTGGTCGAAAAGGCGGCAATTCCCGTAACGATAATGATGAATAAATCTATTGAAACTTATTAACTTAACTATTTTAACGGTAATAGGAGAGTCGAGCTTTTAGAGCTAGACTCTTCTTTATTATAGTCAATAATACTATATATTATGAACTAGTACAAAATATTCTTTTTACTTTTAAAAGGCAGTTTGATACCAACGACTTGCAGCTTCTACTTCTGTTCTAGTTAACTGATGTCCATAACTTTCAAAATGTACTTGTACATCTGCACCTTCTTTTACTAACATCTGTTGTAATTCTTCCGTTTCCCTTATTGGACAAATAGGATCATTCTCTCCTGCTGCAATAAAAACTGGTATCCCATTCATTTTAGGAAGTTCAATTCCCCTTCTCGGAACCATTGGGTGATGAAGCATTGCGCCTTTTAAACTATTTTTAAAATGAAATAACAAGCTAGCGGCAATATTAGCACCATTTGAATAGCCAATTGCTACTATATTATTTCTCTCAAATCCGTATTGGTCTGCAGCCACTTGTAAAAAATCGTTCAACTCTTTTGTACGAAATATTAAATCTTCTTCATCAAAAACACCTTCTTCTAAACGGCGAAAGAATCGAGGCATCCCGTTTTCTAATACGTTCCCTCTTACACTTAATACAGAGCAATTTGAATCTATCATATCAGCAAGAGGTAATAAATCATGCTCATTACCTCCTGTACCATGTAATAATAAAAACGTCGGTTTATTTGCATCTTTTCCTTTTTTATAAATATGTTTCATACACATACTCCTAACTTTATGTAAATAAGATCAATTATATTTTATCTTGAATTCGAGACAATAATACTATTTTGCTATGCTTTAGTCAAGTATTAGGCGTTTTTGAAATTTTATCCAAAAAGTACTAGGCATTATTACTATTTTTTGCTACAATTATTTTGTCGAAAATAAGAGAATATCTGCACACACCTATCTTATCCTACCTTATACCTAATTTAATAGTGATTTTCTATTACAATTACCTTATTTATGCTTTAAAATAGTATATAATTGAATTCTAATAAATTAATAGAAATTTATTTTTCAATTATAAGAGAGAGGGAGATATGTGGGCATTATAAATGCAGGAGAATTTATTGAAACAGTTCACTTTAAAGGACTTCAAATATCACTTATGGCTTCTGGTGATGGAACTGAAGTTATTTATCATAAATTGCAACCAGATTCTAGTTGGGCTATAGGACCAGATGAAAATTGGGATGGCTTAGAATTTATATATATATTATCAGGAGAGCTAGTATATCAAACAGATGAAGAGAAAATTGTATTATCTGCTGGACAATCCTTTTCAGCATCTCCAATAAAAAAATATACTAACTTTCATTCAGTTGGAATCTGTGAATTTATGTATGTAACAAGTCAACCCATATTCCATAATTATAGCAAATATTCAAGAGATCTGTTGGAGCTAGCCATTTCTATCGAAGAAAAGGATGGTTATACAGTTGATCACTGTGAAAGAATAAAACACTACTCCATGTTAGTTGGAAAAGCCTTAGAATTAACAACTAAGCAAATTACTTTTTTGAATTTAGCTGCTTTCTTTCATGATGTAGGAAAAGTTCGTGTCCCATTAGAGGTTTTACAAAAACCAGGAAAATTAACTGAAACAGAATGGGAGATCATGAAGAAACATACTACATTTGGAAGACAATTATTAGAGGAAACTAAAATACCATTACTAAATGAAATTGGACTAATAGTTGAACA
>DATMFU010000471.1:0-3602 GCA_035556015.1 Niallia sp.
CTATTTCAATATTTTGTGACATAATAGTTTCCTTTCCACTAAATAAGTTGACTTTATTATATGATTATTTGATAAAACAATCTATCAAGTTTAGTGAAGAGGTTTTATAAGAATATTGATTCCTTTTATTTATGGACTGGATAATTGATTACATGATGGTAGAATTCACTCCGTTATCGACCTTAAAAGAAGAGGGCTATATCATAGTGCTTTTCTATGCTATATTTTTTGTTTGTGGTAAAATAATCCGTAGTTGGAGGTTGAAAAATGAAAAAGAAATGGGAAATCATAGGTGTTATTAAGAGTGATCATGAATTAATATTTCAATTGCCTAGTGATGCGAAGTTAGAAAATACTTCTGCTTGTGGACAAATGTTAGTAGATTCTGATTCCATTGCTTTTATTTATTTATTAGAAAAAGACAATGAGTATGTGTACCTAGAAATTCCTCAACCTTTATGGAATGAGTGCAAAAAGGCTTTAGAAGCAAATGCTGTATTTATATTAGAAAGTGGAGAAACAAGAATTGTACTAGAGCAGTTTAAAGAAGAACTGGAGTACTTAATTGAAAATATTCAAGGTAATGGCAACTACGGAGAGAAAATGGGCAATGAAGTAGAAACAATTTTTTTCTAACTACATAAGAAGAAGTTATATTTATATACTGTTAATTCGGTTTATTTAAATTTCTTGCTTAATTCAATAAAGAAAACAATGAAATTCTAAAAAGTTAACTCTGCCCCAGTTTATCTACGTATATCGAATCTATTCTTTTATATAAGCAATACAGTTTGCAAAGAAGCCTATAATCGTTACTCTATAGGTTAAAAGAAAAAGAATTAGCTTTGAAATGGGGTGTTTTGCAGATGAAACAATGGGATCACTTTTTGGCTCCCTATAAGCAAGCAGTGGAAGAATTGAAAGTAAAGCTAAAGGGAATGCGTAGTCAATTTGATCATGAGGATGAACACTCGCCGATAGAGTTTGTAACCGGTAGAGTAAAACCAATTGCAAGTATTTTGGATAAAGCTAATGAAAAAGGAATCCCTTTAGATAAATTGGAAACAGAAATGCAGGACATCGCAGGACTACGTATGATGTGTCCGTTTGTGGATGATATTATAAGAGTAGTAGAATTATTACGAAAAAGAAATGATTTTGAAATAGTAGAAGAAAGAGATTACATCTTACATAGAAAAGAAAGCGGATATCGATCTTATCATGTTGTGATTGTATATCCTGTACAAACGATTAATGGTGAGAAAAAAATATTAATGGAAATACAAATTCGTACACTAGCCATGAATTTTTGGGCTACGATTGAACACTCACTGAATTATAAATATAAAGGCCAATTTCCTGAGGATATAAAAATGCGATTACAAGGAGCTGCAGAAGCTGCTTTTCGATTAGACCAGGAAATGTCTTTAATAAGAGGTGAAATTCAAGAGGCACAAGCATTCTTTAATCGAAAAAAAGAAAATGATAAAAAATAAGTGTATCATCACTTTAAATCCTTATTTAAATAAAAATGAAAGTAAACGTTCTTTCATTTTCTAATACACAGAGGATAGGAGCTAGCACAAAATGAAATTTGCGATAACCTCAAAAGGGGATTCGAAATCAGAAAACTTAGTACAAAAAATTAAGCAATATCTACTTAATTTTGAAATTGAATATAATGAGGAAGAACCTGATATCGTAATATCCGTTGGAGGGGATGGAACGCTTCTTTACGCTTTTCATCGCTATAGCAATCGTCTAGATAAAACCGCTTTTGTTGGAATGCATACAGGCCATCTTGGATTTTATGCGGACTGGACACCAAGTGAGTTAGAAAAGCTAGTGATTGCAATCGCAAAAACCCCTTATGAAACGATAGAGTATCCATTATTAGAAGTAGTGGTTCGTTATCAAAATGAAGAAAAAGAAACTCGATATTTAGCACTGAATGAATCCACTGTAAAAAGCATCGAGGGAACTTTTGTAATGGATGTGGAAATGAAAGGGGAACATTTTGAGCGTTTCAGAGGTGATGGGCTCTGTGTATCCACTCCTTCTGGAAGTACAGCCTATAATAAAGCTTTAGGCGGTGCGATATTGCACCCATCTATTGAAGCTATTCAATTGGCCGAAATGGCGTCGATTAATAATCGAGTCTTTCGGACAGTGGGGTCACCTCTTATTTTGCCAAAGCATCATACTTGTGTATTAAAACCAGTAAATGAGCCGAATTTTCAATTGACCATTGATCATTTGAATTTATTGCATAAGAAGGTAAAATCTATTCAATACCGTGTGGCCGATGAAAAAATTAGGTTTGCAAGATTTCGTTCATTTCCATTTTGGAAAAGAGTTCACGATTCTTTCATTTCCGAATAAGAAATAGAGACAGGAGCAATTTCTGTGAGCTTTACATTAGATTGGGTAGTACATGAAGAAACAACGATTAAAGAATTTTTAAAGAAACAAAAGATATCTAAAGCTGCATTAACGGATATTAAGTTTAAAGGTGGAAAAATTACCGTCAACGATGTGGAGGAAAATGTAAGATATACGTTGAAAAAGGGAGATCACTTAAAAATCGTGTTTCCTCTTGAAAAGCCTAGTGAAGGTTTAGTTTCTGAAAAAATACCTTTACATATCGTTTATGAAGATGAAAATTTATTGGTTGTCCAAAAACCATATGGTATGAACACGATTCCTTCTAGAGAACATCCAACTGGTAGTTTAGCTAATGCGTTAATGGGATATTATCAGGATAAAGGCATTGAGGCAACTATTCATATTGTGACTAGATTAGACCGTGATACTTCAGGATTGGTGTTAGTGGCTAAGCATCGTTATATTCATCATTTATTAAGTGAACAACAAAAAAGTGGTGGGGTAAAGAGAAAATACGTAGCCTTTGCTGAAGGGAGCCTGTTGGCAAATGATACTATTAATCAACCAATTGGCAGATGTGCAGATAGCATTATCAAAAGGGAAGTTAGAACGGATGGACAATATGCAGTAACACATTATAAAGTGTTAGCGAGCTATACTAAATTTACTATTGTAGAGTTAACTTTAGAGACAGGTAGAACCCATCAAATAAGGGTACATTTAGCACATATAGGACATCCGTTATTAGGGGATGACTTATATGGGGGAAGTAAAGAGTTGATGAATCGTCAAGCTTTACATTGTTATTATTTATCCTTTTCACATCCTGTTACGAATAAACAAATGGAGCTTTCTATTAACCTTCCTGAAGATATGCAAAAGTTAAAAGAGCAAAGTGAAAGGAGCTAATTTAGTTAGCTCCTCTGACTGAAGACAAACACGATTTTAGTTTGACTTTAGTCTTTTTTTTGAATAAAGAGTCGTTTTAAAATAGAGACTGTTGACTTCCGTTTCGACGGAAGCTTTCCGCGGGCGTAGGCCAATCCTCCTCGTCGCTTTGCTCCTGCGGTGTATCGGCCTTCATGCTTGTCCCGCAGGAGTCACCGCCTACACTACAATCAACTACTTCCAAAAATGAAAATGGAAAAAAATAATCGCTATCAAATAGAGATATTTATTAGCATCTTCTACCAGATGACCGTATTGTTATTCTGATT
>DATMFU010000472.1:0-19289 GCA_035556015.1 Niallia sp.
ATGCAATTATATAAGTGATGACGGTATACATTTAAATTCTGAAGGCTATAAAGAAATGGGAAGTATTGTTTTTAAGGAATTACTTAAGATTACTGGAACAAACCAAGCACAGCTTAATTAAAGCTGTGTATTTTATTTATATTATTTATAAAAGGTCTCATAAATATGATTTGTTAAAGATACTTCTTCTAATTTTTCAACTTTTACTATATGATAAAAATAGATAATGAGGATATTTCGGCAGATTTCGGAGGAAACACGGATGGGCACTATGTATGAAAAAATAATAGATGTTTTAGAAAACAATGGACCTACTAATCTAACAAGTTTATATGAGGAATTAAATCGTCATTCCATGGAAAATCATGATTCATTAATTGCAATGTCTTCTATTAAGTCTGTACTCTCACGTAAAAAGGACTTATTTTATGTAAGAGAAGATATTGTTTCTATCCACCCAGAGAAAGATATTAAAAAGATGGTAGTCGATTTAAGAATAAACCCTTTTCAAGCATTCAGTCTTCATATTGACTTTTGGAAAGAAAATTACTCCATTCAAGATTGGAGTTTACATCCTATTGTATATCCACCTGTTTTTCATTATATTTCTTCAGATCAATACTTAGATTTAAAAAAAGAATTATATCGAACTAAAATATGGGATTGGACTAGTAGTGATCCACAAAATGACTCTATTTACACTGTTTGTTTATATACGTTAAATTCCTCTTACCTATATAAAAGCTCTGATATGGAAGGGAAAGAGTGGAAGCAACTTAAAAAAATCATCTCTATGTTTACTAATTTAGATAGATAAAGAAAACCGAGTATTCTATAAGAAGAGAATACTCGGTTTTCTTTATCTATACATCGTCCAAAGACCAATGTCTTCAAATCCAATTTTTTTATATATTTTACCTGCATCAGGATTATCATAAAATAAACAAACAAACTTCTTCTCTTTTAGTAATTCATGGACTAATGCTTTCATTAATCTACTAGCTAACCCTTTATTCCGATGATTTTTATGAGTAGAGACACCTACAATCATAGCAGATTGGGAGTTTTCCGCAGCAGAAGAAACAGAGGAGATGATTTCAGAATTTTGTCCTTCTGCAAAAAAGGTCCTACCTGTTTTTGTTTCTAAAGCCTTCTGAAGCATTTTCTTCGTCTGTTCACCTACATTAAATTCCTCAATCGATTTTTGTAACCCATAAATTCGGTTAACATCTTCACTAGTAGCAATTTTTATATCATCCATATTAATGAAAGAAGGAGCAGTCCCGCAATGGGCAAAATATGTAATTTTTTTCTTTCCAAGGGATAACTTAGCTTGTTGTTCAAACCGTCTCACTAACTCTGTTTTACCAGATAGTTGGACAGGTTGTTTACCTTCTTGTAATATTTTCGCGAAACCCTCTACATCAAAGGAATCTTTGTCTTTGCTGTAAAATATAAAACTTTCATAGTATTTAAGAAGGATAGCTGTTAATTCTCCATCCTGCCATTCCCCCCAAAGTGTTTGAAATGGTGTATCATAACCAAAAGCTTCTATATCACCTATAATAAATAGGTTAATAGATGATTCCTTTGTTAAAAAGGGGAAAACGACAGAATGATCGTTCTGTGTTAACTTGCGAATCATTTTTCATAACCTTCTTTCTTCTTTATCATTTAATAAGGAAAATAGAACTTTTCAATAGTAAAAACTAGTTCGAATTATGAAAAAATAGGAGATAGATATATCTCCTATTAGAGTAGGGAAGAAGGATACTTTACTCTTCCTTTCTATTTATATAGCAAACTTAGTAATCTAACAACTTCTATTTAAGCAATGGTTCAGCTGTCTTTTGTAAAGCATTCTCAATATCATTAATTAAATCTTGTGGATTTTCTAATCCGACAGAAAGACGTAAAAGTGAATCGGTAATACCACGTTCTTGTCTAGCAATAGGATCCATCGCTGCATGGGACATTTTTGCTGGGTAAGAGAGAATAGATTCTACGGCACCTAAGCTGACTGCAAACACTGGCAATTCGAGGTGCTCGACAAATGATCTCATTTGTTCTTCATTATGCAATTCGAAAGAAAAAACAGCTCCTGGACTTGTTGCTTGTTTGGATTGTATGTCATATTGAGGATGGTCCTCAAAGCCAGGGTAGTATACATTCTTAATTAGTGGATGATTACGCAAGTAGGTAGCAATTTCTTTTGCACCTTCACTTGAGTGTTTCATTCTAACATGCAATGTTTTAATACCTCTTAAAAGTAACCAACAATCTTGTACACCTAATACTGCACCAAATGAATTTTGTAAAGCGCCTAATCTAGCAGCTAGTGCTTCATCTTTTACAACGGCAACTCCTGCAATAACATCACTATGACCAGATAAAAATTTAGTCGCACTATGTAGAACAACATCTGCCCCTAAGTTTAAAGGTTTTTGTAAAGCTGGTGTTAAGAAAGTGTTATCAACAAAGGTAAGGGCACCATGCTTTTTAGCCAGATCACTAATTGCTCTAATATCCGTTACTTTTAATAATGGGTTAGAAGGAGTTTCTACATAAAATAATTTAGTGTTTGGTTGTATTGCCGCTTCCACTTCTTCTAGATTCGTCATATCAACAAAAGTATGCTCAATGCCAAATCGATTTAAAACGGTTGTTACCATACGGTATGTACCACCATAAACATCTTCTGTAATCACAACATGATCTCCTTGGGAAAGGAGAAGAAAAGCAGTCGAAATTGCAGCCATTCCTGAAGAAAATGCAAATGCTCGTGTGCCTTCTTCTAATTCTGCCATTACTTCTTCTAACGCTTCTCTAGTAGGATTTAGACTTCTGCTATAATCATATTTTCCAAATTGATCAATGTCTTTTTGGTGAAAAGTAGAAGCATGCTGAATAGGAACACTAACAGCACCTGTTTCTGGATCGTACTTATGTTTATTGTGAAGTAACTTGGTTTCAAATGTATATTCTAAACTCATATTGTAGTAACCTCCTTAGCAAGACCTTGAGCTATAGAAAATGCTTTATCTAAATCTTTTATTAAATCATTAATATTTTCAATACCTACTGAAAAACGTAATAAACGATTGCAAACACCTGTTTCAATTCGAATTTCTTCAGGAATATCTGCATGAGTTTGCGTAGCAGGATAAGTAATGAAACTTTCAACGCCACCTAAACTCTCTGCAAAAGAGATTAAAGTTAAGCTTTGTAAAAATGGATTTACCCATGACTCATCCTGAATACGGAAAGAAATCATTCCACCTCTACCAGGATAGAGTACATCGACTACAGCGCTATTGTTTTCAAGAAATGTACAAAGTTGTTTTGCGTTCTCTTCATGTTTTTCCATACGTAAAGCTAATGTTTTCATTCCTCTCATTAATAACCATGAGTCAAAAGGACTTAAAACAGCACCAGCTGAATTATGATGTAATGCTAGTTCATTACAGATTTCCTCACCCTTTGCAACGATAAGCCCTGCAAGAACATCATTATGTCCACCTAAATATTTAGTTGCACTATGGATAACAATATCAGCACCTAGGAGAATAGGTTGTTGAATAATAGGAGTGTAAAACGTATTATCTACGATAAGTAAGATATTATGTTCCTTAGCTAAAACAGCTACCTCGCTAATATCAGTTTGTTCCATTAAAGGATTAGTCGGAGTTTCAAGAAAAATTGCTTTCGTATCAGACGTAATGGATGAGCGTAATACATCTACATTAGAGGTATTAATATATGTACTTTTAAGACCCCATTTTTTAAACCCTTGTTCCAATAAACGATATGTACCGCCGTATAAATCCTTTGAAACAATCAATTCATCTCCACTTTTGAATAAAGAAAGAATAGTTTGGATTGCAGCCATTCCAGAGCTACAGGCAAACCCGCGATCTCCACCTTCTAAATCACAAATAGCATTTTCTAGAAGTTCTCTAGTTGGGTTTCCTGTACGAGTATAGTCATACCCAGTTGATTGACCAATTCCAGCATGTCTATAAGCAGTAGAAAAATAAACAGGGGGATTCACAGTTCCTGTTACATTTTCACTACGATTTCCAATTTGAGCTAATTTTGTTTCTACATTATACATTCTATAACACTCCTATTCTTGTAAACATCCACATTATTAGTAACCATTTCTTATCAGGTAGAAGGGAAAGAAGGACTTTTTGACATGTAAAAAGTCTTCTTCAATAAGAAGAAGACTTGAAATATTAAGGTCATTCTTCTTATCTTCCAAGCATCCAGCTTGGTGGAATTAGCACCTTTTCAGTATTATGAAGCATTACCACTGAAGGTTGCTGAGGTTTCTTCGGGCCATTCCCTCTACCTCTCTTGATAAGAATTACTTATGTAATTGAATATAAATTTACTATAGTTTAATCAATATGGCAACAATTATTTTTAGATTATTATAAATCTTGGTAACCTTTATAATAATATTTATAGTGGGAATTTGATTTAAACTTCTTCAATAAGCTGTAAAACATCTACATCCATTTCCTTCTCAGGATTGGCTTTTGTATAGATTCGAGCTGTTTTTGTTTGTTCATCTACATTTTGGATAATTACTTTTTCACCTTGATAACTCACATCCACAATTTCCGCGGCATTCATAATTTCAATAGCTCTGCTAATATTCATTGTTATCCTCCTAATTTCATGGGCTAGTCGCACATTGTTTTCCACTTCAACATCCTACATACATTTAGAAATGAACTAAAATGCATCCGATAATATCTATATAATTCGTATTTTAGAAGAAGTTTATTCCCATTTTTTTCTTTCATCCTATATAAGGAAGAGATTTTCTTTATTACCATGGAAGTGGAAATTAACGCTTGGCTTATCTTTCTTCATATTTTTAACCTTCTGTTTTTACCTTTTTTGAATTTCATTTCGTCTCCTCCTGGTTACAAAATCAAGAAGAAGCTACGATAAAAGAAACGATGGACCAAGTAATAAAGCAATTAAATTATCGAGATAAGGCACAAAATTATTCAATAGAAGAAAATGTGTAATCGTGTATTTTACCATATGATTTTTAAAAATGGAGGTAAGATACTTAAACAACATAATAGTATCTATCCTCTTCGTTTTTTCTCTAGTCATTTCTTGAAACTTCAAGCATAGGATAGGAAATGTAAGATAGTTTTTTTTCTAAATATAGGGGAGATAAAAAATATTTTTATTTTTTTTACTATAAAAATGCGTAAAACTTTTGAAGGTGTATATAAAGCGTGATAGAATATAAATGTAAACGTTTTAATTTTATGTAAATGTTCTCTTTTAAAGTGTATGGAGCAAGAAAAATGGGAAGATAAAAATGATAATTAAAGTGGTGGAGGGAATTTTTCATGGGAAAGCCATCTGACGGTACAGTCTCATACCAACCGAAATTTTACGGTCCAAACCTTGGACTAGTGATGGAGCTATATGATCAATACATAAATGATCCATCTTCAGTGGACGAGGAAATGAAAAGTTATTTTGAAAAATGGGGAGCTCCAATTGATACCCAAGAAAGCGGTACAAATCATTTATCTTTAGAAAATACAGTGAAAGTGGAAAAAGTTATTGCTGCTATTAACCTTGTTAATAAAATCCGTGCCTATGGGCATTTAGCTGCAGATATCTATCCATTAAACGATCACGAAAGAGAACATGGTCTATTTGACTTAGACAGATTTCAATTAACGAAGGAAGATTTACGTAATATTCCAGCATATTTAATATGTCCGGATGCCCCAAATCATATCAAAAATGGTCTTGAGGCAGTAAATCATCTGAAAGATATTTATACGAAGACTATTGCCTTTGAATTTTATCATGTTAATGATTTAAAAGAGAAAAACTGGTTACAGCATAAAGTGGAATCTGGCAGTCTAAAGCCAGCTTGTCACAAAGAGTTAAAGAAAAAACTTTTAAAAAGAGTCACGGAAGTAGAAGAATTTGAAAACTTTTTACATAGAACGTATGTAGGTCAAAAAAGGTTTTCAATAGAAGGCCTGGATACGATGGTTCCAATGCTTGATGAAATGATCTCAGATTCGGTAGTAAAAGGAGCTAAAAATATCAATATTGGTATGGCTCACCGAGGTAGGTTAAATGTCCTAGCACATGTGTTAGAAAAACCATATGAAATGATATTCTCCGAATTTCAGCATGCACCTAATAAGAAATTAGTTCCATCTGAAGGTTCAATAGGAATTAGTACTGGATGGACAGGGGACGTGAAATATCATCTTGGTTTAGATCGTCAAATTAAAGCAAACAGTACTTCAAAAGTTCGTCTGACTTTAGCGAATAATCCAAGTCACTTAGAATTTGTTGGTGCTGTTGTAGAAGGGTTTACTCGTGCCTCACAAGATAATCGAACAAAACCTGGTTTTCCAGAAGAAGATCTTGAACGTTCTGTTGCAATTCTTATCCATGGGGATGCTGCATTTCCAGGACAAGGTATTGTGTCCGAAACATTGAACCTGACTGGTTTAAAAGGATATCGAACAGGTGGTACCATTCACATCATTGCAAACAATACGATTGGATTTACTACAGAATCTAGTGATTCTCGTTCTACTAGATATGCGAGTGATCTAGCAAAAGGGTTTGAAATCCCAATTATTCATGTAAATGCAGATGATCCAGAAGCTTGTATTACAGCAGCTAAACTTGCTTCCGAATATCGTGCTACATTTAAGAAGGACTTTTTAATAGATTTAGTAGGTTATAGAAGATTTGGTCATAATGAAATGGATGAACCAATGACAACCAATCCATTAATGTATAAATTGATCCATAATCATCCTACTATTACAAAGATTTATGGAGATAAATTGCTTAGTGACAGCATTTTAACAAAAGATGAAGTAAACGCTTTAAAAGCAGAAGTGAGAGACAAGCTAAAAAGAGCTCATGAGATGGTTCCAAAGAAAAAAGAGGAACCAACTATTACAAATCCACCAAACTCTGTTGAAAGACAATTACCGAATATTAATACTGCTGTTTCGATTGATTCTTTAAGAAAAATTAGTAAAGAGCTAGTTTCGTTCCCGGATCAATTTCAAGTTTTTGATAAATTAGGGAAAATTTTAAAAAGAAGAGAAGAATCTTTTGAAGGAGAAGGAAAGATTGATTGGTCATTAGCTGAAACGCTTGCATTTGCGACTATTTTAGGGGATGGCACACCAATTCGACTTTCTGGTCAGGATTCTCAAAGGGGAACATTTGCACATCGTAACATAATGTTGCACGATCATGTTACAGGGGAAGAGTATTCGCCATTGCATACTTTATCTACTGTTAAAGCATCATTTGCTGTTCATAATAGTCCTCTATCCGAAGGTTCGGTATTAGGATTTGAATATGGTTACAATGTATATGCTCCAGAAACCCTTGTACTATGGGAAGCACAATTTGGAGATTTCGCTAATGCTGCTCAAGTAATGTTCGATCAGTTTATTGCTGCTGGAAGAGCAAAATGGGGACAAAAATCTGGATTAGTTATGTTATTACCACATGGATATGAAGGGCAAGGGCCAGAACATTCTAGTGCAAGACTGGAAAGATTTTTAATATTAGCAGCAGAAAACAACTGGACAGTTGCTAATCTTTCATCTTCTGCTCAATATTTTCATATTCTTAGAAGACAGGCTGCTATTTTAAATAAAGAAGAAGTTCGACCATTAGTATTAATGACACCAAAAAGTTTATTGAGAAATGCTGATGTTGCATCCGTTGTTTCTGATTTTACAGAAGGAAGTTTCCAATCTGTTATAGAAGAGAATACAGGAGGAAATCCTGAACAAGTGAAGCGTCTTGTATTATCAACAGGAAAAATGGCGATGGATTTACATCAAGCATTAAAAGGATTGGAAAATGCTAACCAACTTCATCTTGTAAGAGTGGAAGAAATATATCCATTCCCAGAAGATAGATTAGCAGAGATAATTTATCATTTCCCTAACCTTAAGGAAGTGACATGGGTACAAGAAGAACCACAAAATATGGGGGCTTGGAGTTTTATGGAGTCTCGATTAAGAAAGCTCACATCTTCATCTGTTCAGGTGAACTATGTAGGTAGAAGAAGAAGATCAAGTCCTGCAGAGGGAGACCCAAATGTGCATCGTAAAGATCAAGCAAGAATTATTAGAGAAGCTTTAAGTATGGAATCATTCGAGGGGGAAGAATAATGGCGGAGATTAAAGTACCTGAACTAGCAGAATCTATTACAGAAGGCACCGTAGCACAGTGGTTGAAAAAAACAGGAGAATATGTAGAAAAAGGAGACTATATTGTAGAGCTTGAAACAGACAAGGTTAATGTAGAAATCGTTTCAGAAGAAAGTGGTATTATCCAAGAGTTAAAGGCAAGTGAAGGGGATACTGTACAAGTTGGTGAGACGATTGCCATTGTATCAGAAGAAAGTGCTAGCACAGTAGAGCAACCAATTCAGGAGAAGAAAGAAGAAAAAGTACCAGTAGAAGCTCCAAAAGTGGAACAAAAAGTAGAAGCTACTGTACCTAATAAAAATATTCCAATCGCATCACCTGCTGCTCGCAAATTAGCGAGAGAAAAAGGAATTGATTTAGCAAATGTTGCTACAAATGATCCACTTGGAAGAGTTAGAGCTCAAGATATTCTTTCTCATAATAACCAGCCAAAACCTGAACCGATTCCTTCACCAAAGAAAAGTGAAGTGGTTAGCTCTAACGCTGTAGACGATACACGTGTAGAAAGAATACGTATGACAAGAAGAAGACAAACCATTGCCAATAGATTAGTGGAAGTTCAACAAAATTCAGCTATGTTGACTACCTTTAATGAAGTAGATATGACAAATATTATGAATCTTAGAAGCCGCAGAAAAGATGCATTCCAAAAAGAAAATGATGTGAAATTAGGATTTATGTCATTTTTTACAAAAGCAGTAGTGGCAGCGCTTAAAAAAGCACCATTATTAAATGCGGAGATTCAAGGAGATCAAATTCTTCTTAAAAAATATTATGATATTGGTGTAGCTGTTTCAACAGATGAAGGCTTAGTTGTACCAGTAGTAAGAGATGCTGACCGTAAAAACTTTGCAGAAATTGAAAGTGAAATCTTAGAACTTTCAACAAAAGCAAGAAATAATAAATTGGCTATTAGTGATTTACAAGGTGGAACATTCACCATTACAAATGGAGGAGTTTTTGGTTCATTATTATCAACTCCAATATTAAATGGCCCACAAGTTGGTATCTTAGGTATGCATAAGATTCAACTTCGCCCTGTGGCTATAGATGCAGAACGAATGGAAAATCGTCCAATGATGTATCTTGCTTTATCTTATGACCACCGTATTATTGATGGAAAAGAGGCAGTTACGTTCTTAGCTAGAATTAAATCGTTGTTAGAAGATCCAGAGGCGCTTTTATTTGAAGCTTAAAATAAAAATAAATTAAATTACATGCTGGAAACAGGTATCAGTAATAAGCTGATACCTGTTTCCTTTTGCATCCATAGATGAATACATAGCACTCATTATAAAATCATGATAGGTGAACATAGAAGGGTATATAAAATATTTTATTATATCAATAAAATAATTCGGCATCATTTGTATTTATTACTGGAAAATATTCATACATAAAAGTAAAGCAGGTTTAAGATAAGAAAGAGTTCATAAAGAGAAATCTTTTTCCGCAATAATAATATTTATGGAAGTTTATGTTTATCATACTAGGTTTTCGTGGTATGAAAAGAAAGAACACCTCAACTAGAAAGAAGGTCATAACCGTGTATATCCAAGATAAGAAAACTTTGTATGTAATTTCATATGAAAATAATTGTTATTATTATATGGATTTTAAACGAGTAGATTGGATTAATGGGAAATGTTATGTGACTTTTCAACAAATAGACACTGGAAAATGGTTCACTTTTGAAAAAAATACAATTCAATTTACTCATTCACAAAAAGAGAATTTAGTTTCATAAAGAATGATTGTTGCACTTTACACACTTTTCACTATATACTAAGAAAGGTAACTAGTGAAAGGAGAAAGATAATGATACATCAAATTTGGAATGACAAACCAGCAGTGAAAAAAGTTAAATGTGTACATACAGATGCAAAAAAATATATTGTAAATAGAGTGCTTACTGAAGGAAAAGAATATGAAGTAAAAAACGAAACAGAAGAATTTTACTTTATTATTGATAATACAGGTAAAGTAGGCGGATTTTACAAAGACTATTTTCAAACCGTTTAATACTAGGATGTCTTAAGTAATGGAACAAAAGTTAGTGATCTTGATATAAAACATCAAGATCTACTCACTTTTGTTCGAGACTTACTAAAGGCATCTTTTTTATATTTCATTTTTAGGAAAGCTGGATGGATATGAAATATTTATTTGTGGGAATTGGGGGAATGTTAGGCAGCATATTTCGTTATGTAATAAGCGAAATTCCACTTGCTGAGGGTTTTCCTTTCCAAACATTGTGCATCAATTTAGTTGGTGCGTTTTGTCTAGGCTGGTTTACTACTGCAATTATTGACCGACAAAAATGGAATCCCAACTTAGCTACAGGCATAGGGACAGGTCTAATAGGGTCATTTACGACGCTATCGACTTTTAGTTTAGATACAATTCGGCTAATGGAAAATGGGTTAATTATTCAAGCATTTATTTATATTATTTGTAGCTCTATACTTGGTCTTTTAATCGCGTATCTAGGTATGGCTATTGGAAGCCGAGCTCGGAAAGGAAAGAGACACAATGTTTAAAACTCTTTTCTTTATTGCGTTTGGGGGATTTTTAGGGGCAACTTGTCGGTTTCTTATCATTAATTATTTAAAAGGTAAATGGAATAAATCATTTCTACCAACCATCATTGTAAACATAAGTGGTTCATTTATATTAGGAGTATTAGCAGAGACAGTGGGTTCTTCCATCTATACATTTTTGGGGATTGGATTTTTAGGTGCCTACACTACCTTCTCCACTTTAGTCGTAGAAGCATGCAAATTATATAAATTGAGAAGAAAGAAGGATTGCGTTATCTATCTTGTCGCTTCATTTATTGGTGGTATTATATTTTGTTTAATTGGTGTGTTAGTTGGAAAACTTATTCATTAGTTAGCAAAACAAAAGGAACGTATCATATAATACGTTCCTTTTGCATTTATTTCTGTGTACTTACTTCTGATGTAATTGGCTGTTGTGGATATAATTTTCTACCTAAGATAGATTGGAAAATAAGGAATATTCCTCCAACTGTCCAATATAATGGAAGGGCAGCAGGGGCATTTAGAGAAACTATTACAATCATGATTGGTGAAATTAATCCCATAAAACGCATTTGTTTTTGTTGTTCAGGACTCATCGTACTTTGAGAAACTTTAAATTGTAAATAGTATACAATTCCAGCTAATGCAGTTAAAAGCAAGTCAGAATGTCCTAAATTAAACCATAAAAAGGAATGAGAAGCTATTTCTTGAGATCCGCGAATTGCATAATAGAAGCCCATTAAAATAGGCATTTGAATAATTAATGGTAAACAACCAATATTTAAAGGATTTACATTATGCTTTTTATATAAATCCATCATTTCCATTTGCAGTTTTTGTTGCTCTTTCTGATCTTTCGTGCCTTTTATTTTCTTTTGTATTTTTTCCATTTCAGGCTTAATAATTTCCATTTTTGCTTTCATCGCTTGTTGCTTTTTATATTGATTTAGCATTAATGGCATTAGTATTAAGCGAATCACTAAAGTAATCAAAATAATTGCTAAGCCATAACTTCCTCCAAATAGACTTGCAGTTCCTTGAATAAGGGAAGCAAATGGTTCTACAAATACATTATGAAAGAAACCATCATTATTTGTATTTGTTGTGGAAGATGAACATGCACTCAAAAGAATTGAACTTATAGCAATTAATAAAATAACCCAAGTATTTTTTGTAAACTTTTTCATTTTTATTCCTCCTAGTTAGTTGTCTATATTAAACAAGTAAACTGGAGAAAAAAGGTTTTTCTGGATCATCATGTGAACTAATTATTCTTTTTCGGATATTTTTACATATCCAGTGCAAAATAGGAAGGATATACTTTTGCACATTCATATTAATAATAGTAATTGATACAGATATAGAAAATCGCTCTTCGGTGTTAATAAACTCATCATTAACTGTCGTTTTAACGTTCCAATCCCAAAAATGTTTTAGCATTAGTCCAGCTAGGACAGTAAAATATAAAGTCTGATAACTAGGAAGATTTGATACCTCTAATAATAATTCAATCATTTCTGCACCTCTAATCTAGTTAACAATAAAATTATATCTAATGGGTAATGTAATTGCAATTTTATAACTACTATTTCCATATAAAATAACGAGATTATGACAAAAATGTGATAAAAGATAAAACAATAGGATAAAAATGTTTGTATTCCTATTAGAAATGGGAGTAAAATAAGAGAAAATTCTTTGATATTAATGATTGATTTTATGGCTTTTATCATAGGAATATAAAGAATGAATGGTATAATAAATAGAAAAGTTCCGCTATTATAAGAAAATAATAGGAGGTTGGAAATTGAAGGCTTTAATAAATATTGATTATACATTTGATTTTATTGAAGGTAAATTGCCTTGTGGAGAGCCTGGAATGAATATTGAAGCTAATATCACAGGTATTACAAAGCAATTTATTGATGCCGGAGATTTTACTGTGTTTGCTATTGATTTACATAAATTAAATGATCACTATCATCCAGAATCTAAATTATTTCCGCCTCATAATATAGAAGGAACAGAGGGTAGAAATCTATACGGCACCCTTCAAGAGCTTTTTAAAGAGAATCAAGATAAACCCAATATTTACTGGATGGATAAAACTAGATATAGTGCTTTTGCAGGGACAAATTTACATATAAGGCTACAAGAGAGAAATATTAAAGAACTTTATCTAGTAGGAGTTTGTACAGATATTTGTATTCTCCATACTGCAGTTGATGCGTATAATTTAGGGTATTCTTTACATATTTTTGAGGATGCTACTGCTTCATTTAATGAAATGGGGCATAAGTGGGCTTTAGACCATTTTAAAAACGTGTTAGGTGCCACCATTTTAAGTTGTTAGGGTTTTAAAGTTAGCAGGAGGAAAACAATGAGTTTTATTTATGAAGACGACAGTTTAATGTTACATACAGATTTATATCAAATTAATATGGCAGAAACATACTGGGAAGATGGAATTGCGGAAAGAAATGCAGTATTTGAAGTGTATTTCAGAAAGCTTCCTTTTCACAATGGTTATGCTGTCTTTGCAGGACTAGAACGGGTTATTCAATATTTGCAAAATTTACGTTTTACTAAGACAGATTTAGAGTATTTAAAAAAAGAAGGATTTAAGGATGACTTTTTAGATTATTTAAAGGATATGCGTTTCACTGGTAGCTTAAGATCAGCTGAAGAGGGGGAAGTTGTTTTTGCAAATGAACCTCTTATGAGAATTGAAGCTCCATTAGCACAAGCACAAATTGTAGAAACTGCTATCCTTAATATTGTGAATTACCAAACATTGATTGCAACAAAGGCTTCTAGAATCAAAACCACTATTGGTGAAGGTGTTGTAATGGAATTTGGAAGCAGACGTGCCCATGAATTAGATGCTGCATTATGGGGAACTAGAGCAGCTTTTATTGGTGGTTTTAGCTCTACTTCTAATGTAAGAGCAGGAAAATTGTTCGGTATTCCTGTTTCAGGGACGCATGCTCACTCTATGATTCAAGCTTATCGTGATGAATATACAGCATTTCATAAATATGCAAGAAGACATAAAGACTGTGTCTTTTTAGTGGATACATATGATACGTTAAGATCTGGAGTACCAAATGCAATAAAAGTAGCAAAAGAATTAGGAGATAAAATCAACTTTTTAGGAATACGTCTTGATAGCGGTGACTTAGCTTATTTATCGAAGGAAGCTAGAAAGATGTTAGATGAAGCTGGATTCCCAGATACGAAAATTGTTGCCAGCAATGATTTAGATGAATACACCATTATCAATTTAAAAGCACAAGGAGCTAAAATTGATATTTGGGGAATTGGTACAAAGCTTATTACGGCATATGACCAACCAGCTCTTGGTGGAGTTTATAAATTAGTTTCTATTGAAGATGAAGAAGGAAATATGCAAGATACGATAAAAATTAGTGGAAATCCAGAAAAAGTGACTACTCCTGGATTGAAAAGGGTATATCGAATTATAAACAGTATGAATGGAAAATCAGAAGGCGATTATATCTGTCTGGAATCAGAACATCCTGAAAATGAAGAACGTTTAAAAATGTTCCATCCTACTCATACCTATATAAGTAAATTTGTTACCAATTTTCATGCGAAAGATATACATCAAGATATTATTAAAGATGGAGAGTTAATCTATCAAACACCAAATATTTTTGATGTACAAAAAAACACAGAGAACAGTATGGAATTTCTTTGGGACGAGTATAAACGTTCATTAAATCCAGAAGAATACCCGGTTGACTTAAGTCCATTATGTTGGGAAAACAAAATGAGTCATTTAGAGAAGATTAAAGAATCCATTAAGAATAAATTTTAAGGGGGACTGTCGAGATGACGTTGCAACAAAAAATTATGAATGCTTTACATGTTCAAGCAGAAATTAATCCAAAAGCTGAAATTGAAAAACGTGTGAATTTCCTAAAGGAATATGCAAAGAAAGCAAAATCAAAAGGATTTGTTCTTGGAATTAGCGGTGGACAAGATTCTACTTTAGCCGGAAGATTAGCACAAATCGCTGTAGAAGAATTAAGAAATGAAGGTTTTGATGCTACTTTTGTTGCAGTTCGATTACCATATGGAAAACAACAAGACGAAGAAGATGCTAAAAGAGCATTAAAATTTATTGGTGCTGACAAAGAATACATCTTTAATGTAAAAGAGCCAGTAGACGCAGTGAAAACTGTATACGATGAAATGACTGGTACGGAATTAGCAGATTATCATAAAGGAAATGTTAAAGCTAGAATGCGAATGATTGCTCAATATGCAATTGGTGGACAAGAAAACTTATTAGTTATAGGTACCGATCATGCAGCAGAAGCTGTAACAGGATTTTTTACTAAGTACGGAGATGGAGGAGCAGATATTCTTCCATTAACAGGATTGACGAAACGACAAGGAAAACAATTATTGAAAGAGTTAAATGCTGAAGAAGCTCTCTATCTAAAAGTGCCAACTGCGGACCTGTTAGATCATAAACCAGGACAAGCAGATGAAACAGAATTAGGTATATCTTATGATGAATTAGATGATTATCTAGAAGGAAAAGAAGTTTCTAAGGAAGCAGCTGAAAAAATTGAAGCTCGTTATTTAATAACAGAACATAAGAGACAAGTAGCAGCTTCTATGTTTGATTCTTGGTGGAAAAACTAAACAAGAAAAACACAAAAACCCTTAAAGTAGTCCAATAATGGATAGAAACTACTTTAAGGGTTTTTTCTACTAAATAACAGGAATAATTCCATATAAATAGTGTATTGCACAGGCATGTCCAAAGATTTTTCATAATTTATAGTAAGACAGAAACAACTACGTCGTAATGAAATAGTTAGTTTATGTCAGTAAATAATAAAGGAGAGGTAAGTATGTTTACAATTTTTGGTCTAGATGTACAACTCACATTATTAAATATCCCTTTTAACTTCGAATACGAACTATCTGTTGGTAAGGATAAGAAACATCCTCATAAACCACCACATGGTTCTATGGCTGCTGCAGAAGAATAAGAAAAACAAAAGCATGAATTTTCTAATTCATGCTTTTTATTATCTATTTAGATATTATTAAAGTGCTTGATTTAAAATATTGGTAGCAAAATCCACAGATTCTTGACTAGGGGGATCAATACCAGCTAAAGGATATTCAAGTCCTAAAGTTTCCCACTTATATACTCCTAATTTATGATAAGGAAGGATATCTATTTTTTCGACATTCTCAAGCTTTGCTATGAACGCACTTAATCTAGTCAAATCCTCTTTATTATCATTAATGGTAGGAACGAGTACATGTCTAATCCAAACAGGAATTTTTTTGTCAGATAAGTATTTAGCAAAATCTAAAATGTGATCATTGCCCATTCCTGTTAAACTTTTATGTTTCTTACGATCAATATGTTTTAAATCAAGTAATACTAAATCTGTATATTTAATTAGTTCCTCTAAATTATTTTGGAAATTAGGAGCTTTTGAGAAACAACCTCCAGATGAATCTAAAGTAGTGTGTATCCCTAGCTTTTTACAAGCTTTAAATAACTCAATTAAAAATGGGATTTGCAATAGGGGTTCCCCTCCACTTACAGTAATACCTCCACCTGAAGCTTCAATAAAAGGAAGATAGGATTGTAAATCATTGATGATGTCCTTAACAGACATTTGCTTTCCAGTTCCAATTTCCCAAGTATCTGCATTATGACAAAATTGACAGCGTAATAAACATCCTTGTGTAAATACAACATAACGTATTCCAGGACCATCTACCGTGCCAAATGTTTCTATTGAATGTATATTTCCATACATGATTATTTCCTCCTTATTGAAGCATACAAATTTTCAAGTATATGAAAAGTGGGAGGGAGAGGGGGAAAATCCCCTTCATATCCCTTATTGATTACATAGTTTCATGGAAAGTACGACTAATGACATCTTGTTGTTGTTCACGAGTAAGCTTAATAAAGTTAACAGCATAACCAGATACACGAATAGTTAATTGTGGATATAATTCTGGATGTTCCATCGCGTCTAATAGAGTTTCTCTATTAAATACGTTCACATTTAAATGATGTCCTGCTTTAAATGCGTAACCATCTAATATAGAAACTAGGTTTCTAGCACGATCTTCTTCTTCTTTTCCTAATGCTTTAGGTACAATGGAAAAAGTATTAGAAATTCCATCGAGTGAATAATCGTATGGAAGTTTAGCAACAGAAGAAAGGGAAGCTAGTGTACCTTTTGTATCACGACCATGCATTGGGTTTGCACCTGGAGCAAAAGGTTCTCCAGCACGACGACCATCTGGTGTATTTCCTGTTTTCTTACCATAAACCACGTTAGATGTAATAGTTAAGATAGACATTGTATGCATAGAATTACGATACGTATAGTGCTTGCGTAGTTTCTTCATAAAGCCTTCTACGATTTCAACAGCAATACAATCAACATCATCATTATTATTTCCGTATTTAGGATAGTCGCCTTCTGTTTCAAAATCCACGGCAATTCCATTTTCATCTCTAATTACTTTCACTTTTGCGTGTTTGATCGCACTTAATGAGTCAGCAACAACGCTTAATCCTGCAATTCCAGTTGCCATAGTGCGTAAGATTTCTGTATCATGTAATGCCATTTCAATTCTTTCATAGGAATACTTATCATGCATATAATGGATGACATTTAATGTATTGATATATAAACCAGCTAACCATTCCATCATATTATCAAATTTTTCCATTACTTCTTTATATTCTAGATACTCAGAAGTAATTGGAGCATATTTTGGTCCTACTTGAACTTTTAACTTTTCATCTTTTCCACCATTAATTGCATATAAAAGACATTTTGCAAGGTTGGCACGTGCTCCAAAGAATTGCATTTGTTTTCCAATTTCCATTGCAGAAACACAACATGCAATACCGTAATCATCTCCCCATTGAGGTTTCATAATATCATCATTTTCATACTGTATAGAGCTAGTTTGAATGGACATTTTTGCACAATATTTCTTGAAGTTTTCTGGTAATTGTGTAGACCAAAGAACAGTTAGGTTTGGTTCCGGAGCAGGACCTAAATTATCCAATGTATGCAAGAATCGGAAGGAGTTCTTTGTCACTAAAGGTCTACCGTCATTTGCCATACCACCAATAGACTCTGTAACCCAAGTAGGATCACCACTAAATAATTCATTGTAATCAGGTGTTCTAGCAAATTTCACTAGACGCAATTTCATGATGAAATGATCAACAATTTCTTGTACTTCTTTTTCAGTTATTGTTCCATTCTCTAAATCTCTTTCAATATATATATCTAGGAAAGTAGATACACGACCTAAACTCATTGCAGCACCGTTTTGTTCTTTAATTGCTGCGAGATATCCAAGATAAAGCCATTGGAATGCTTCTTTCGTATTAGCAGCAGGTCTAGACAGTTCAAATCCGTATAAATTACCAAGTTCTTTTAATTCTTGTAATGCGCGAATTTGCTCGGATAATTCTTCTCTTAAGCGAATAACTTCCTCTGTCATTACATTACTAGTTGCTCTTTTATCTTTTTGTTTTTCATTTATTAAGAAATCTACACCATATAAAGCAACTCGACGATAATCACCAATAATTCTACCTCTACCATAAGCATCAGGAAGTCCTGTAATGATCGCTGCTTTTCTTGCTAATCTCATTTCATCTGTATATGCATCAAATACTCCTGCATTATGTGTTTTACGATGTTCTGTAAAGAATTTTTCTAATTCTTCATCCGCTTTATATCCATAGGATTCACATGCTTGAACAGCCATTCTAATACCACCGTTTGGCTGGAATGAACGCTTAAATGGCTCATCTGTTTGCACACCAACAATTTGTTCTTTATCTTTATTGAGGTAACCGGGACCATGAGAGGTAATAGTAGAGACGATGTCTGTGTCTAAATCATATACACCACCACGTTCACGTTCTAATTTACTTAACTCTAAAACTTGTTCCCATAATTGAGTTGTTTCTAAAGTCGGTCCAGATAGGAAAGAATCATTTCCATAATAGGGTTTAAAGTTCTTCATGATAAAATCTCGAACATTTACTTCTTTTTCCCAAGAACCACTTTTAAAGCCTTCCCAATACTTTGTTTGTACTTTTTCCATGATATATCACCTCATTGTTAATTTGTATAACAGAAAGCGTTTTTTCTTTCTACATTAACTATAACAGATTATATGTGATTTACTTCACATAAGATATGAACAACTTTAGAAAATTCTGTGACTTAATTGTGAACGCTGTATTTATAGGGGTGAATATAATTGATTTTAGATTTTCACCTGGAAGTAGAAAAGAGGAAGAAGGATAACTGTTATATATAATTATCTGTTTATTTATCTTCTGTTATAGTATAAGGGATATGTATAATATTAGTAAAAGAACTGTAAAATATCTTTATAATAGAAAAATATTCTAGTAATAATAATGAAAAAGTAGTTACAA
>DATMFU010000473.1:0-6668 GCA_035556015.1 Niallia sp.
AATTATATGTTGATACAGATGCTGATATTCGAATCATTAGAAGGTTAACAAGAGACTTAAAAGAACGTGGAAGAACAATTGATTCTGTTATTGATCAGTACGTGAATGTTGTGAGACCAATGCATAATCAATTTATTGAACCTACTAAAAGATACGCAGATATTATTATTCCAGAAGGCGGACAAAATCATGTCGCAATTGATTTGATGGTAACAAAAATTCAAACAATTCTTGAACAAAAATCACTTTTATGAAACAATAAGGAATATAAATGGGAAATCTTTTAAAAGAAGATTAAGGGTTGTCTTCAGGACAAAGGGTTATGCCTTTTCTGAAGCAGCCCTTCCCTCTTATAGAGGAGTTTAATCGTGGCTATTTTTATTTTTTATAAATAAAGAGAAGTTAAGTAGGGATAAACTAGCAAGAAAAGCATAAAATAGTGAAAAATGTAAGGAAGATCATAAACTTAATAGAAAATGCTTTCTTTTTTTGGTAATCCGTATTAAACTCATTCTATTAGAATTTAAGCATGTGTCTTTCATGCTAATATCTTAATACATAATACTGAAAGGAATCTTAGAAGGAAAAAGGAGTTTATCCTTATTATTACAATGTATTCTTTTAAGATTACCTGATACTTTAAGGAGTGAAGATTTTTGGCAATTGAAAAAGAATTTCCAATGACATTAGCAGGTAAAGAAAAATTAGAACAAGAATTAGAACAATTGAAAACGGTAAAACGTAAAGAAGTTGTAGAACGTATCAAAATTGCTCGTAGCTTCGGTGATTTATCGGAGAACTCTGAGTATGATTCTGCAAAAGAAGAGCAAGCATTTGTAGAAGGTCGTATTACAACGATTGAAAATATGATTCGTAATGCAAAGATCATATCAGAAGATGAATTTGATCGTGATACTGTTTCTCTTGGAAGCTCTGTAACATTTATTGAACTTCCAGATGGAGACGAAGAAACTTACTCAATCGTTGGTAGTGCGGAAGCAGATCCATTTGAAGGAAAAATCTCCAATGATTCTCCAATTGCTAAAAGCTTATTAGGCAAAAAAGTTGGAGATAAAGTAATTGTACAAACTCCTGGTGGAGAAATGAATGTACAAATTATTACAATCAAATAACGAATAGAATAATTTGTTTGAAAAAAGGGCACCTCGTCAAAACTATTGATGAGGTGTTTTTTTATGTGGAGAAGAAGAACTGTTGGTATTGGTAGTGTATTTTTAGTAGGCTTATTGCTTCTTATTGTACGTTTAGTTCAAATTCAACTTTTAGAAACAGAACATTTTTCTAAACACAATATTAATTTAGTTGAAGCAAGTGTAAAACAAAGATCTCAAGAAATGGAATTAGATAATGGTCGGGGTACATTTTTAGATAAAGAGGGCCATTCGTTCAACTCTCAATCTAAATGGGTATTAATATTATTTCCCTTTTTGAATAAGATGGAATGGGACAGCAAAAAAGTGGCAGATATTATAGGAACAAGAGAATATAATCTGAAAAATAGTATAGAAGATGCGAAAGAACCTGTTGTATTCGGGGAGAATGAACCAGAAGAGCTATCAAGTACTCAAGTGGAGAAAATAAATCAGTTAGCCATACCAGGAGTGTTTGCAGTAGAAAAGAAGTTCCACTTTAATGAAACGTTAGCAGAGCAATTAATTGGAATAACTGGTCAGAATGAAGAAGTATTAAAAAAACGGTATTCAGATTTAAACTTATCGAAGGACACATTAATAGGCCTTTCTGGACTTGAAAAAAGCTTTGACGAATTTCTTTTGCCAGAAGGTGGTGATTCCAAGCTAGTTTATCATGTAGATGCCAAAGGTGATCCATTATTTGGTCTTAATGTTAAATATGTTGATCCAGCTAACCCATTTTACCCTGTGAATATCAAAACCACCATAGATTCGGATATACAGCAAATTGCAGAAAATCTTATAGATACACATGGTATTAAAAAGGGTGGTCTTGTATTACTTGATCTGGAGGATAACTCCATTGCAGCAATGGTATCTAGACCTACTATAAATAAGGAAGATCCTTATAAAACAGATGGAATCAATAATTATATGTTCAAACAACAAATTGTGGGTTCTATATTCAAGACGGTAATAGCTGCTGCGGCAATCGATTATAAATTAGTAGATAACAATCGTACATTTGATTGTAGCAGAAAGATTAATGGTAAACCTGATCCAATATATCAACATGGAATGTTGGATTTTACGTCAAGTTTTGCAGTTAGTTGTAATAACACATTTGGTACATTGGCAAAGGAATTAAAAGAAATAGATGAAAATATAATAGAAGAATATGCTGAAAAATTAACTTTGACAAGTCTTGTAGGTTGGGAGGGAGAAGTATTTCACACAGAAGATTTTAAACAATTAGCAGGTGAGGAAAAGGGTAGAATATTCTTAAATGAAGATGCAAAGAAAGACAGTAATTATGTAGCCTTAACAGGGATTGGACAACAAGAAGTTAGAGTAACTCCCTTGGCTGTTGCAAATATGATGGCTACCATTGCACGAGGAGGAGAAAAGGAAAGTGTTAAAGCAGTTTCACATATTCAGTATAAAAACGGGACCACTTTATTCCATTTCAACACAAAAAAAATGGAGGGAGAAAATCTTTCTCCCTACACCATTTCTCGATTACAAGATCTATTAAGAGAAGTTGTTCTGAATGAAAAAGGGACAGGAAGATGGTTTAAAGATCTCCCATATGCCGTTGCTGGTAAGTCCGGTACAGCCGAGACAGGTTTATTTAGCAATGGAGAACAATTACATAATAAGTGGTTTGCAGGGTATTTTCCATTTGATAAACCTAAGTATGCTTTAGTAACAGTCAATTTAGATGTAAAATCAGACCAAGGTGGGGTGAATCCTCTTTTTGCCGATATGGTGAAGGCTATTTATAAGCTGAATCAAGAGGAATCATAGATTTTTCTACCTTTATTGGTTTCTCTTTTCTAATGGAATAGAATCATGTTAAAATATGTACAGTCTATATTTTAAACAAAATAAAAATACATGTAACAAATTTATAGATTGATGGCAATTGGGAGGAGAATTATCTTGAGTAAGGAAGAATTTAATGAGAATAATGCAACTCGAACAAGATATCAACAACGTTCCAAAAGAAAAAAAACAAATGTAATACTAAATGGGCTAATTATTCTCGTCATATTACTAATTGTGTTTGTTTCTTATTCTATTTTCAGTACGAATGATAAAGAAAAAGCTGAAAAAAAAGGAGGAACACAGAAAACTGAACAAAGTTCGAGTTCAGATGATACACCAACTATTGCTGACAGTGAATCGGGTAGTGAAGATACTGATTCTTCCGAAGAGCAAGAAGAGAAAGATGGTGAAATCATTACTGAAGGTGGAAGTGACTCCAATGTAATAAAAACAATCGAAAACTCGAATTGGAAGCCAGTTGGAACAAGTCAAACTGGAGAACACATTGCTACCTATTCAGAAGGCGCAGATTGGAATGAACAACTACAAGCACTATCCTATGCAACTGGCATAGACAGTGGCAATATGACAGTATGGTTCCTTGGTAATAATAACGATCCACAAAAATCGATAGGAACTGTTTCTACAAAGGATAAAACAGAGAAGTATCGTGTTTATATTGAATGGGTTGATGGAAGTGGATGGAAACCTACCAAGGTAGAAGAAATACGTGATTTGAATATCCGATAAAGCTTCATAAAGGGTCTAACCTCACAAAATAATTTGATATTACTATTGTGAAGTTTGACCCTTTATATAAAAAATCTATTTAGCTTTTAATTTAAAATGCACAACAGCTGTATAATGAATTCTACCATCATCGAGTAAAGTAGTTTGATGGGAAACAGAATGTACCTTAAGTAAAATTGCTTTATTTATTTCAATTTGCTCATTAATTTTCTTTTCTATTGTTTTTAAACTATCCCCTTCGAAGAATTCAATTTTATCTTCTATCATATCCAATTGAAAGTTCATCAATATATACAATCCCTTCTCCTACTATATTTTTTATGGATAAAAAATGAATGATTATTCCATCATAAAAATATCATAGCATAAGAATTTTCAGAAAAACATATGAGAAGATTCGGTTGATTACTGTGAATATTTGTATTATTTATTGTTAACTATTAAAGCTTCAAAACTTATGATAAATTAAGAACATAATAGCAATCTAATCCATAGTATGCTCATAGGAATTATTGATTATGGGTTGGGGTGGAAAAATGGGAAGAGAATTTTTAGATATTTTTGAGAAGTGGGCAAACACATATGATACTAGTTTAACCAATGATACAGAGTATCAAGAAGTTTTTCGCCATTATGATTATATTTTATCAGAAGTAGCAAAACGTTCGTTTGGCCATGTAGTAGAATTTGGAACAGGTACAGGAAACTTAACGAAAAAATTAATAGACTTAGGGTTAAAGGTAACAGGAATTGAACCATCATTGTCTATGCGCAAACTGGCCGAAGATAAACTTGGTAATTTGGCAATAATAAGTGATGGTGATTTTTTACAATTTGAAATAGATGTACCACCAAATACATTTACTAGTACTTATGCTTTTCATCATTTAACAGATGAGGAGAAAGAAGCAGCGATTTCTTGTTATAGTAAACTTTTATCAACGGGTGGAAAAATTGTATTTGCAGATACTATGTTTGAGTCAAATGAGTCTTATTTAAAAGCTATCCAATCTGCGTTAGATAATGGATATACTAATTTAGCTGAAGATTTGCAGAGGGAATACTATACAACCATTCCGAAACTTGATAAAATGTTAGCGGCTTATAAATTTGTTTCTTCTTTTAAGAAGGTAAATGATTTTGTTTGGATTATGGAAGCAGTAAAACAATAAGAAAGAGGTTTATGAATGAAAATAGCAATTATTGGCGCAATGGAAGAAGAAGTAGCTCTTTTACGTGAAAATATTAAAAATAAAAAAGAACAAACAATTGCAGGATTTGAATTTACTGAAGGGGAGATGGCTGGAAAAGAAGTTGTATTGTTACGCTCTGGTATTGGTAAAGTAAACGCAGCTATGAGTACAACTATATTACTTCAAGTTTTCAAGCCAGACGTTCTTATTAATACAGGGTCTGCTGGTGGATTGAATCCTGAACTAGAAGTAGGAGATGTTGTGATTTCTACTGAAGTCCGTCACCATGACGTGGACGCAACGGTTTTTGGATATGAATATGGTCAAGTACCACAAATGCCTGCAAGCTTTAGTGCTGACGCTAATTTAATTAACATAGCTAGTGAAAGTGCAAAAGAAATAGGAGATCATAATGTTGTAACTGGTTTAATTACAACAGGAGATTCTTTTATTAGTCAACCAGAACAATCTGCTCTTATTAAATCAAAATTTGCTAATTTACAAGCAGTAGAAATGGAAGCTGCAGCAATAAGTCAAGTAGCATACCAATATTCTATACCTTTTGTAATTATAAGATCTTTATCTGATATTGCTGGGAAGGAATCACATATTTCATTCGATCAATATCTAGAAAAGGCTGCAGTACATTCAGCAAACCTGGTAATGGGCATTGTTCAAAAAATCTAACATTTTTTGAAGAGGTGGGGGAGAAAATTCTCCCGCTTCTTTTTCACCTTTAATCATGAGTAAACCACTATGAATAATAGGTAGTTGGTGTATACATGAGAAATATTTCTTTTGGAGCTAGGGCAAAATAACATTGGAGGGACGGAGATGAAAGTATATAAGAATGTTCATCAATTGATAGGAAATACACCATTGCTTGAATTGACACACTTCCCATTACCAGAAAAGGTAAGGATATTTGCCAAATTGGAATATTATAATCCTGGAGGAAGTATAAAAGACCGTTTAGGTTTTGAACTTGTGAATAATGCTTTGAAACTGGGGAAAATTTCTCCAGGTGGTACCATTATTGAACCCACTGCAGGTAATACAGGAATTGGACTTGCGCTTGCAGCTATTAATATGGGGATTAGAGTAATGGTATGTGTACCAGAAAAATTCAGCATGGAAAAACAAGAAATTATGAAAGCATTCGGTGCAGAAATCGTTCAAACTCCGACATCATTGGGCATGAAAGGTGCTATTAAAAAGGCAAAAGAATTGCAAAAGGAAATACCGAATTCCTATATACCAGGACAATTTGAAAACGAGGAAAATCCTGAGACATATTATAAAACATTAGGGCCTGAAATTTGGGAACAGTTAGATCAGCAAATAGATATATTTATTGCTGGTGCAGGTACTGGTGGAACTTTTATGGGTACTTCTCAATATTTAAAAGAACAAAATCCATCTATAAAGACAATAATAGTGGAACCAGAAGGATCTATTCTTAATGGGGGAGAAAGTGGACCACATAAGACGGAAGGTATTGGAATGGAGTTTTTGCCAGAATATATGGATAGAAACTACTTTGATGCTATTTATACTGTTTCCGATGATGACGCTTTTCATTATGTAAAACAGGCAGCTTTAAAAGAGGGGTTATTAATTGGTAGTTCCTCAGGGGCGGCGTTATATGCAGCGTTAGAAGAAGCTAAAAAAACAAACAAAGGTGGAAATATTGTGGTCGTATTTCCTGATTCTAGTGAAAGATATATGAGTAAGAAAATTTTCG